>DAIMZU010000245.1:0-5093 GCA_036733845.1 Ramlibacter sp. | reverse complement strand
GCCACCTGCACCGGCGCGATCGCCTGGCCCAGGATGGCCCAGGCCAGCACGAGCGCGAACACCGGCTCGACGTTCATGATGGCCGAGTTGCCGCCGACGCCGAGGCGGGGCAGGACGGTGAACATGATCGTGAAGGCGGTGCCGTAGAGGAAGGTGAGCGCCGCCAGCCCGCCCCAGCCGGCCGGCGCGACGGGCAGGTGGAAACCCCCCTGCCAGGCCACGGTGGCCATGGCGACCACTGCGGCCATGGACATGCTGGCGACGGTGCGCACCCGTCCATCCACCGCCCCCGCCTCGTGCTGGGTGAGTACCAGCGCCAGGCCGAAGAGGGCTGACGCGGTCAGCGCAAACCCCACCCCGGCGCCAATGCGGGCCCACTGCCCGCCCGCACCCAGGCCGGAGGCCGCGCCGAACACGTCCAGCGCCAGCGCCAGCCCGAGCAGGATGGCGGGCATGGCCCACAGGACCGCCCGCTCGGGCCGCTGGCCGTACAGCAGCCGGGCCCACAAGGCCGTGGACAGCGGGTAGGTGTTGAAGGCCAGCAGCGCCAGCGCCACTGGAAGACGGGCGACCGAGGCGTACAGGCACAGGCTCTGAAACCCGATCAGCAGGCCGATCAGCGGCAGGAAGCGCTTGTGCCGGGATGTGAGCGCAGGCTTCACCCCCGCCTGGATCAGGATGAGGGCGACGATGACGGCCGTCACCGAGCTGCGGAAGACCACCGCGGTGGCCACGTCGACCCCGTGATTGAAGGCGATGCGAGCGCCCACGTGGTTGGCGCCCATCATGAAGGCGATCAGCAGCAGCGTGGCGAAGGCCGCGCCGCTGATCGCGCGGGCGGGCGCGGCGGCCACGCCGTCAGTACAACCCGTGCACGCGCGCGTGCAGCCGGGACAGGCCCAGCAGGGCGTCGGTGAAGGGCGTGGCGACACCGGTCAGCTCGCCCAGCTCGCGCACCACGCCGACCAGCGCGTCGAGCTCCACCGGCTTGCCGGCCTCTACATCCTGCAGCATGGAGGTCTTGAAGGCGCCGAGTTTCATGGTGACCTGGTGGCGGTCCTCCGGCTCCTGCGCGATCGGGATGCCGACGCGCGCGCCGATCTCGCGGGCCTCGAGCATGACGCGGGAGATGAACTGCCGCACCAGCGGGTCGCCCATGATCTTGTCGGTGGTCGCGCCGGTGAGCGCACTGACCGGGTTCACGGTCATGTTGCCCCAGAGCTTGTACCAGGCGTCCTTCTGGATCTGCTCGGACAGGACGGTCTCGAAGCCAGCCTTCTCGAGCAGCGCGGCCAGGTGCTGCACGCGCGGTGTGCGCTCGCCGGAGGGCTCGCCGATGATCAGCTTGTTGCCGAAGTGCTGGCGCACCACGCCGGGCGCGTCGACCGAGCAGCTCGCGTGGACCACGCAGCCGATGATGTGCCGCCCCGGGATGGCGCGGGCGATCTCGCCCTCGGGGTCGATCGCCTTCAGGCGGGTGCCGGCCAGCGCGCCGCCGAAGCCCTCGAAGAACCACCAGGGGACGCCGTTCATGGCGGTGAGCACGACCGTGTCCGGGCCGATCAGCGGGCCAATGGCGCGGGCGACGTCGAGCATGGCCGGGGCCTTCACCGCGATGACCACGAGGTCCTGCGGGCCAAGTTCGGCCGGGGAGGCGGTGGCCTGGACGGGGACCGTGGTGGTGCTGCCGTCGGGGGCGTTCAGCGTGAGGCCGTTGCGCTGCAGCGCGTCCAGCGTGGCGCCGCGGGCGACCACGCCGAGCTGCGCGCCGGAGCGCGCGAGCTTCGCGCCGATCCAGCCGCCGATGGCGCCAGCGCCGTAGATGGTGGTTTTCATCGAATCAGGAAGGTCGTCGCAGGATGAAGTCACCCTCTGCAGCCGCAGGTGGGAGCGGGCCGGGGTGAGGGTGCTTCAGCTCTTGTAGCTGTCGTCGATCCGGTCGACCCGGCGCACCAGCGCGTCGAACACGTCCTGGCCGGCGCCGAAGCGGGCGTCCCATTGCAGGGCGTCGCCCGTGGTCTTGCGCACCACATCCTCGGGGATGGGGATGGCCGCGCCGAGCGCCGCCTGCGCGACCTGGATGTCGCAGGCCCGCTGCAGCGTCCACAGGCGCACCAGCGCCAGCGGCAGGGTCTTGCCCCAGGCCAGCAGGCCGTGGTTGCGCAGGATGACCAGCGGCTTGTCGCCGATGGCCGCGAGCAGCCGGGGCGCTTCTTCGGAGTGCACGGTGATGCCCTCGAAGTCGTGGTAGGCCACCAGGCCGCCCAGCTGCGCCGAGTAGAAGTTGTTCTGTGCCAGCCCCGTGGCGGTGCAGGCCACCGCCAGCCCGGAGGTGGTGTGGGTGTGCATGACGCAGTGCGCGTCCGGCATGCCCTCGTGGATCGCCGAGTGCACCGTGAAGCCGGCGGGATTCACCGGATGCGGGCTGTCGTCGAGCTTGTTGCCGGCCAGGTCGATCTTGACCAGGTTGCTGGCGGTCACCTCGCTGTAGTGCAGCCCGAAGGGGTTGATCAGGAAGTGCTTCTCGCCGCCGGTGACGCTGTCGGGCAGGCGGACGGTGATGTGGTTGTAGATCATCTCCGTCCAGCCGAGCAGGTCGAAGATGCGGTAGCAGGCGGCGAGCTGTACGCGCACCTGCCACTCGTCCGGGTGCACGGACGAGGAGGCCGGTCTCAGGATGGCATTCATACGGTTGCGGCCTCCTCGGGCACTTCAGGTGGCGTCAGTCGGCGCTGAAGCCGATTTCCTTGACGATGGGCGCCCACTTGGCGGTGTCGCGGCGCAGCAGTTCGGCCAGTTCGTTGGGCGAGGTGGCCATGGCTTCGAGGCCGAAGGTCGCCATGCCGTCGATGACTTCCTTTTGCTGCAGCGCGGTGCGCAGGGCGCCGTTGACGCGGTTGACCACGTCGGCCGGTGCGCGGGCGGGCAGGAAGTAGGCGAACCATTCGCTGTGGGTGGCGCCCTGGATGCCCTGCTCGGCGAAGGTCGGCACGTCGGGGATGAAGCGGCTGCGCTTCTCGCCGGAGGCGCCCAGGATGCGAACCCGGCCGGTGGGCAGGTGCTGGGTGATGTCGCCGATGGGGCCGGACACGGCGGAGATGTTGCCGCCGATCAGGTCCAGCATGGCCGGCTGGGTGCCGCGGTAGGCCGCGTGCTTCAGCTCGACGCCGCCGCGCTTGCCCAGCAGGGCGCCGATGAAGTGCGGCGTGGAGCCGGCCGCGGGCGAGCCGAAGTTGGCGCCGGCGGGGTTCGCCTTGGCCCACTGCAGGAACTCGGGCACGGTGCGCACGCTGGCGGGCACGGCCGGGCCGACGGCGAAGCCGAAGTCGAACACGCAGCACACGCTCACCGGGGTGAGGTCGGCCACCGGATCGTAGGGCAGCTTCTTGTAGATGTGCGGGTAGATGGTCAGGATGGAGGTGGGCGTCTGCAGCAGGTTGATGCCGTCAGGCTGCGTGCCGCGCACCGTGGTGACGGCGATCTGGCCACCCGCCCCGGTCTTGTTCTCGACCACCACCGAACGCGCGTACTGGCCGGTCATGGCCTGCGCGATGCGGCGTGCCGCAGTGTCGGACGTGCCACCTGCGGCAAAGCCGATGGTGATTCGGGCGAGGTCGGGCATGCCGGCCTGCGCGAAGGCCTGACGGCCGATGCCGGCGAGCAGGGCCGAAGCGCCGGCGGTTTGCAGCAACTGGCGGCGGCTGGGGGTGAAGCTCATCTGATGTCTCCGTACGACGGTGGTGGGTTGGGAAAAAAACTCGAAGGGGCCGAAGTGTTGCTCAGGATTCGTCGCGCATCCATACCACGGAACCCGAATGCGTGACGGCGCCACGGTGGCTGGGGCCCACCGTTGCCGCGTACTTTTCGAGCAGGCCGCCGCGCGGGGCGGGCCGCGGCTGGCGCTCGGCCAGGCGGGCGGCGATCTGCTCGGGCGTGAGGTCGACCGAGATGCTGCGGGCGCCCGCGCGGGCATCGATGTGGATGCGGTCGCCGTCGCGCAGCGCCGCGATCGGGCCGCCGTCGGCCGCCTCGGGGCCGGCGTAGCCGATGCACAGGCCGCGGGTGGCACCCGAGAAGCGGCCGTCGGTCAGGAGCGCGACCTGGTCGCCCATACCCTGGCCATACAGCAGCGCGGTGATGCCCAGCATTTCGCGCATGCCGGGCCCGCCGCGCGGGCCCTCGTTGCGGATCACCAGCACCTCGCCGGGTTGGTAGCGACGGTGCTGCACGGCGGCTTGCGCCTCTTCCTCGCTTTCGAAGACGCGCGCCGGGCCACTGAAGGACAGCGTGGCCAGGCCGGCGGTCTTGAGCAGGGCGCCGTCGGGGCAGAGATTGCCCTTGAGCACGGCAACGCCGCCTTCGAAGGCGCGGGCGTTCTCCAGCTTGCGCACCACCTCTCCGTCGGGGTCGGGCGCGCCGGCAAGCTCCTCAGCGAGCGTGCGCCCGGTGAAGGTGAGCACGTCGCCGTGCAGGAAGCCGCCGCGCAGCAGTTCGCGCAGGATCACCTGCGCCCCGCCGATGTAATGCACGTCGCGCGCATGGAAGCGGCCGCCGGGGCTGAGGTCGCCGATGAGCGGCGTGCGGGCGAACACCTCCTCGACGTCGTCGAGGTGGAAGCGGATACCGGCTTCGTTGGCGATCGCGGGCAGGTGCAGCGCGGCGTTGGTGGAGCCGCCGGTGGCCGAGACCACCGCCGCGGCGTTCTCCAGCGCCTTGCGCGTCACGATGTCGCGCGGCAGCGGCGCGTCACCCTGCACCGCCTGCATGAGCGTGCGGGCGGCGCGGCGCAGCATGGGCGCGCGCTCGCTGAACACCGCCGGGATCATGGACGAGCCGATCGGCGCCAGGCCGATGGCCTCGGACACCATGCCCATGGTGTTGGCGGTGAACTGCCCCGCGCAGGCGCCCACCGTGGGCAGGCAGGCGTGGCTGATCTCGTGCACGTCCTCGAGGGTGGCCTGGCCGGCGAGCACCTTGCCGATGGTCTCGTAGTTGTGGACGGCGTTGATGGCCTCGCCGCGCAACTGGCCCGGCAATGCCGCGCCGCCGTGAACGAAGACGCCGGGCACGTTGCAGCGCACGATGCCCATCAT
>DAIMZU010000244.1:0-5125 GCA_036733845.1 Ramlibacter sp. | reverse complement strand
GCCCTTCGACATCGACGGCGTGGTCTACAAGGTCGACAGCCTCGCTCTGCAAAGGCAGCTCGGTTTCGTCACGCGCGAGCCGCGCTGGGCCGTGGCGCACAAGTTCCCGGCGCAGGAGCAGGTGACCACGGTCGAGGCCATCGACGTCTTCGTGGGACGCACAGGCAAGCTCACGCCGGTGGCCCGCCTCGCTCCGGTGTTCGTGGGCGGGGTGACCGTCACCAACGCCACCTTGCACAACGAGGACGAAGCACGGCGCAAGGACGTCCGGGTCGGTGATGAAGTCATCGTGCGGCGCGCCGGCGATGTCATCCCCGAGGTGGTGGCGGTGGTGCCCGGCCGGCGCCGCCATGACGCACCCGCGTTCACCCTGCCGCGCCACTGCCCGGTCTGCGGCAGCGAGGCCGTGCGCGAGCCGGGTGAGGTGGACGCGCGTTGCACGGGCGGACTGTTCTGTCCAGCGCAGCGCAAGCAGGCCGTGCTGCACTTCGCGCAGCGCCGCGCCCTCGACATCGAGGGGCTGGGCGAGAAGCTGGTCGACCAGCTCGTGGACGACGGCGTGGTGCGCACCTTGCCCGACCTGTACCGCCTGGGGCTGGTCCACCTCGCCGCGCTCGAGCGCATGGGCGAGAAGTCCGCCAGCAACCTGCTCGCGGCACTCGAGCGGTCCAAGCAGACCACCTTGGCCCGATTTCTCTTCGGTCTGGGCATCCGGCACGTCGGCGAGGCCACCGCCCGCGACCTGGCTCGGCACTTCGGCCGCCTCGACGCCATCATGGATGCCTCGGTGGCGAACCTGCTCGAAGTGCCGGATGTCGGGCCGGTGGTGGCCGAGAGCATCCACACCTTCTTCGCGCAGCCCCACAACAGGGAAGTGGTCGAGCAGCTTCGCGCCTGCGGACTCCACTGGACGGAAGGCGATTCGCTCCGGCCAGCCACTCAACCCCTGTCAGGAGTGACGGTGGTCTTGACCGGCACCTTGCCCACCCTGTCGCGCGAAGAGGCCAAGGCCATGCTCGAAGCCGCAGGCGCGAAAGTCGCGGGTTCGGTCAGCCGCAAGACGCACTGCGTCGTGGCCGGGAGCGACGCCGGAAGCAAGCTCGACAAAGCGCGTGAACTCGGCGTTCCGGTGCTCGACGAAGAGGGCTTGCGCCGGCTGGTTCGAGAGGGAATTCAGGCGAATTGAACCTGTTAGAACTACTGTGTAATACCAACAACTTGTCGATGTAGGACGACAGCCAATTTTGGCTTTGAACCCTTCCAATAGGGTCGTGGCTCTGCAGAATGCAGTCTCATCCATGTCAACAACCCAGGGAGGTCCTATGGACAACACCAACGACACCAACACCCATCCGGCCGCTGCCAGCGAGGCGGATGCCCTCACCGCCAAGCCGGCCCGGGCCAAGCGTGGATTCGCGGTGCTCAGCCCCGAGAAAAAGCGCGAGATCGCCAGCATGGGCGGCAAGGCGGCCCACGAGCACGGCCGTGCCCACCGCTTCACCAGCGAGGAAGCCCGCGCCGCCGGCAAGAAGCGCCACCAGATGCGCCTGGCCGCCGCGGCGCAGGGCTCCGAGCGCTCCAGCTGATCCACTTTCTCCCGCAATGTCCCAAAAGGGTCGGCTCCGCCGGCCCTTTGTGCGTCAGGCCTCGGTTTTAAGCCCGGCCAGCAGCCTCTCCACGGTCGCCAGGTCCGCCGGCTTGGTCAGGTGATGATCGAACCCGGCCGCCAGGGCGCGCATCTGGTCTTCCTTGGCGCCCCAGCCGCTGAGCGCCACCAGCACGGGTGGGGGTGACGGGTAGCGCTGGCGGATCTGGCGCGCCACCTCGTAGCCGTCCATCTCGGGCATGCCGATGTCCAGGAACACCACTTGCGGCCTGAACTGTTCCTGCAGTTCCAGCGCCCTCAGGCCGTCGTGGGCCACGCGTGCGACGTGTCCATCCATCTGCAGGATCAGCGCCAGGCTCTCGGCCGCATCGGCATTGTCATCCACCACGAGGACGTTCAGGCCGGTGGCGGCCTCGCGGGAGGCCGCCGCACCGCCATCCCCCGTCGGATTGAACTGCGGCGGCAGCGGCAGGTTCACGGTGAATGTGCTTCCATGCCCCGGTCCTTCGCTGCGCGCTTCGATGGATCCGCCGTGCATCTCGACCAGGGCTTGCACCAGCGCGAGCCCGATGCCCAGGCCCCCGGGCGAATACTGGTCGCGGCGGCTGACCTGCGTGAACATGCGGAAGACCGTCGGCAGGCTTTCCTGTGGAATGCCAACGCCGTCGTCACGCACCGCGAGCACCAGCCGATCGTTCTCGACCCCGGCCTCCAGCACGATATGGCCGTGCGGCGGCGTGTACTTGGCGGCATTCGAGAGCAGGTTGCCCACGATCTGGGCCATTCGCGTGGGGTCTGCGTCCAGCCACACCGGGTGAGGGGGCAGCTTCAGCTCGAACGAATGCCCGCCCTGTTCGATCGCCGGGTGGCTGCTCTCGAGGGCCGTCTGGACCACCTGCGCGAGCGCCACGCGCCGTCGGCGCAGTTCGATGCGGCCCGTCGACAGGCGGGCGACGTCCAGCAGGTCGTCGATCAGCCGCACCATGTGGGAGAGCTGGCGATCCATCGTCTCCCAGGTGCGGTTGCGCGCCCGTTCGTCCCGCGACAGGCGCAGCACATGCAGGCCGTTGCGAAGCGGCGCGAGGGGGTTGCGCAGTTCGTGAGCGAGGGTCGCCAGGAACTCGGTCTTTCGCTGATCGGCGTCGGCAAGTTCAGTGGCGGCGCGGCGCAGGCGCTCCTCCGCCCGGATGCGTTCGGTGACTTCACTGGACAGCAGCCCCACACGCTGGCTGCCCGGACCGCCGATGCGGCTGATGCCGACGTCGAACCAGCGGTCCGTGCCGGGCCAGTGCTGCAGCAGTCGTTGCGCGTGTCCGCCCCCGGTGACCGAGGCATAGGCATGCAGCCACGAGGTCGGATACTCGGGATGGATGTCCTTCACCCTGCGCCCCGCAATCCCGGCAAGGCCAGTCTGGCGGGTGAAGGAGGGGTTGGCTTCGACGAAGCGCATGTCGCAGGGCTGGTCGTTTTCGTCGAAGAGGAGGTCGGCGACGCAGAATCCCTCGTCCATCGACTCGAACAGCACACGGTAGCGCTCGTCCGTGATGCGCAGGCGCTCGGCCGCAGCCTCGGCCGCCTCGCGCCGCGCCTGCTCCTGCTGGTTCTGCCGCAGCGCGTCACCGCGCTTCTGCAGTTCGATGAAGAAGCCGACCTTGGCGCGTATTGCGTTGGGATGGATCGGCTTGGTCAGGAAGTCGACGGCGCCGAGGGCGTAGGCCTCGTCCATGACCGCCGGGTCTTCCACGTTGGCGGTGATGAACAGGATGGGGGCGTGGCAGGAGGCCCCCGCCTGCCGGATCAGCCGCGCCGCCTCGAGCCCGTCCATCCGAGGCATCTGAACGTCCAGCAGGATGGCGGAAAAGGCGTCGCGGCCGGCCAGCTCGACGGCCTGCTCGCCAGAGCCGGCACGCACCAGCATGGCGCCCATGTCTTCCAGGACGGCTTCCAGCGCCAGGAGATTGGCGGGCTGGTCATCGACGATCAGGACAGTGGCAGTCGGCGCGTGCATCGGGGGTCATGGGAGCCTAGGCAGCGGCCACTCTAGGGCGCGCAGTGTCCACGGCCTGTCGGCCATCGGCCACAGACCCGGACAGGATTGGCGACGGGTCCTGTCACCCGTGTGCCCTTCCCTGCGGGTGGCGGTGAATCAACCGGTGAGCCAGCGGGCGAGCTGGAGGTACAGCGGGATGCCCACGAGCAGGTTCAGGGGGAAGGTGATCGCAAGCGCTGCCGTGATCGACAAGGCCGCGTTGGCCTCCGACACGGCGATTCGCATGGCTGTCGGCGCCGCGATGTAGCTGGCGCTCGCCGCGAGCGTGGCCAGGATGGCGACGCCGCCGGTGCTCAGTTCGAGCAGCATGCCGGTGAATGCCCCCAGCAGTGCCAGGCAGGGAGGCGCCACGACCGCGAAGCCGACCAGGCGCATGCCGTAGCGGCGGACTTCAGGCAGGCGATCGCCCACGACCAGGCCCAGCTCGAGCAGGAACAGCGCAAGCACCCCCTTGAAGGGGTCGACAAAGACGGCCCGCATCGCCTCGTAGCCGGCCTCTCCGGCGACTGCGCCGATGCCCAGGCCGCCCACCAGCAGCAGGACCGACTTGCCCAGGAACACGTCGTGGCCGAGTTCTTTCCAGGGCGTGCGCTCGCCCGTGGCGCCAGGCCAGCGTGCCAGCAGGATGGCGGTGACCAGGCCAGGCGCTTCCATCAGCGCGACCCAGAGCGCGGCGTGCGGCTCGACGGGGATGGATTCACGCTGAACCTGCGCGAGTGCCACTGCGAAGGTCACGACGCTGACCGAGCCGTAATGACCTGCGAGAGATGCACTGTCGGCACGGTTGAAACCCAATCCCCGCAGCACGGGCACCAGGAGGAACGGAATCGCAAGGCCCAGGGCAATGCAGCCCGCCACCTGCGGTGCCAGGTCGGCCAGGGGCTGCCGGCTGAGTTCGACGCCGCCCTTCAGGCCGATCGCGAGGAGCAGGTAGAAGGCCAGGATGTCGTACAGGCCTTCGGGCAGCTTCAGGTCGCTGCGCACGAGGCGAGCGAAGAGGCCGAGCAGGAAAAAGAGAACGATTGGATCACCCACGGGCACGGACTGTATCAGCAGCCGGGCCCTGCCTCGTCCGTGCGCCACCAGGCCGGCAGGAGCGCGCGCACGTCGGCGCGCGCAAAGCGGTCATCGATCAGCCACAGGACGCCCTCGTCCTCGGTCGTGCGGATCACCCGCCCCGCCGCCTGGACGACCTTGCGAAGCCCGGGGTACAGGTAGGCGTAGTCGAAGCCGCGGCCGAAGTCCCGCTCGAGGCGCTGGCGCAGGCGCTCGTTGACCTCGTTGACCTGCGGCAGGCCCAGCGTCGCAACGAAGGCGCCCACGAGCCGGTCGCCCGGCAGGTCGATGCCCTCGCCGAAGCTGCCCCCCAGCACGGCGAACCCGACGCCCGAGCCCCCAGGCTGGAACCGGTCGAGGAATGCTTCGCGCTCGGCCTCGCGCATGCCGGCGGACTGCTGCCAGCACGGCAC
>DAIMZU010000243.1:0-5128 GCA_036733845.1 Ramlibacter sp. | reverse complement strand
CAACGAGTTCGAGGGCACGGTGATGCTGGTCAGCCACGACCGCGCGCTGCTGCGCGCCGTCTGTGACGAGTTCTGGCTGGTCGGGCGCGGTGGAGTCCAGCCTTTCGACGGCGACCTCGACGACTACCAGCGCTACCTGCTCGACGAGGCCCGCCGCCAGCGCGAGGACGCCCGCGAGGAAGCGCGCCAGCAGGCGGCCGCGTCCGCACCGCCCCCGCCGCCCGCGGCGGACCCTGCGCGGCAGCGCCAGCAGATGGCCGCCCGGCTGCGTCCCCTGCGCAAGGACCTCGAGAAGGCGGAGTCCCGCATGGCGGCGCTGCAGCAGGAAAAATCCGCGCTTGAAGCGCGGCTGTCGGCCCCCCTGCACCCCGCGGAACTCGCCGACGCCGGCCGCCGCCTGAAGGCCCTGGGCGACGAACTGGCGGGGCTCGAGGAGCGCTGGCTCTTGCTTTCCGGCGAGATCGAATCCATCGAATCGGGCGCCTGAGCCTTCGCCCGCACCCACGGGTCCGCAGCCTGGGCCAGAATGGGGGCCCGATGAGCGCCGATCGATCCCGCACCTGCCTGCGCGGCCAGCCCTGGCCCCTGGGGGCCACGCCCATGACCTGGCAGGGCCGCCAGGGCGTGAACCTCGCGGTCTTCTCGCGCCATGCCACGGCAGTGCACGGGTGCCTGTTCGAGCCGGACGGCCTGCGCGAGTCCGACCGCCTGGCCCTGGTGCGCAGCCCCGAAGGCATCTGGCATGGGTTCGTCCCCGGACTCACTGCCGGGCAACTCTACGGCCTGCGCGCCGACGGTCCCTGGCAACCGGAAGCCGGGCACCGCTTCAACCCGGCGCGGCTGCTGATCGATCCCTGGGCGCGCGAACTGGTCGGCGATACCTCCCGGCTCAGCCTGGAGCGTGGCCATGCCGCCCCGGGCGGCCGCATCGCGCCCGACCCGCAGGACAATGCCCACCGGATGCCCAAGGCACGCGTGGTCGACGTCGCGCGCGAAATCGCGGCGGCCGCTGCCGTGACACCGGGTCCAGCCATCCCCGCCGACCAGGTGATCGTGTACGAAGCGCATGTGAAAGGACTCACCCGCCTTCACCCGCGGGTGGCCCCCGAGCTTCGCGGCACCTATGCGGGGCTCGCCAGCGAGCCGATGCTGGCCCATTACCGTCACCTCGGCATCACCACGCTGTGCCTGATGCCCGTGCAGCAGCACATCGACGAACGGCACCTGCTGGCGCTGGACCTGCGCAACTACTGGGGCTACAACACGCTGGCCACTTTCGCACCCGAACCGGGGTACGGCGCCCCCGGCGCCTCCGGGCAGGCCCTGCGCGACGAGTTCCGCGGCATGGTCGACCGGCTGCACCGCGCCGGGCTGGAAGTGGTGCTGGACGTGGTCTTCAACCATACCGCCGAGAGCGACGCCGAAGGGCCGACGCTGTCCTGGCGGGGCCTGGACAACGCGAGCGCCTATGCCCATGACGGCGTGGGCGGACTGCTGGACTTCACGGGCTGCGGCAATGCAGTCAACACCGGCGAGCCGCAGATGGTGCGCTGGATCACCGACAGCCTGCGGTGGTGGGTCAAGGCCTTCGGCGTCGACGGATTCCGCTTCGACCTGGCGGCCACGCTCGGGCGCGATCCGCGCCTGCAGCACCGTTTCCACCCCGCGGGCGCGGTGTTCGCGGCCATGGCCCAGGATCCGCTGCTGTGCCGGGTGCGGCGCATCGCCGAGCCATGGGATACCGCCATGGGCGGCTATCAGCTCGGCGCCTTCCCTCCGGGCTGGCAGGAGTGGAACGACACCTTCCGCGACACGGTGCGCGCCTATTGGCTGGGCCACGAGTGCACGCCCGGCCAGATGGCCCGCCGCATGGCCGGATCGGACGACCTGTTCCGCCACCACGGGCGCGGGCCGCTCGCCAGCATCAACCTGGTCACGTCGCACGACGGATTCACCCTCGCCGACCTCACGTCCTACCGCTGGCGGCACAACGAGGCCAACGGCGAAGGCAACCGGGACGGGCACGGGGAGAACTTCAGTGCCAACGCGGGCGTCGAGGGGCCGAGCCAGGACCCCGAAGTGTTGCGGCTGCGCGCCGCATGGCAGCGGGCGCTGCTCGCGACGCTGCTGCTGTCGCAGGGCACGCCGCAGCTGCTGGCGGGCGATGAACTCGGCAACAGCCAGGGCGGCAACAACAACGCCTATTGTCACGACAGCGAAACAGGCTGGGTCGACTGGACCGGCGCGGGCGGAGCGCTCAAGGACTGGGTCAGCCAGGTGACGGCGCTGCGCCGGCGCTACCCGGCCCTGCGGCACCCCCGCTGGTTCGAGGGCCGGGCGCACGACGCCGCGGCGCATGCCGGGTCGCCCGGCGCGGACATCGCCTGGCTGCGGCCCGACGGGCAGGACATGTCGGACAGCGACTGGGACGACCCCTGGCGCCTCAGCTTCTCCTGCGTCATCGAAGTCGGCGAAGGCCAGCGCCCCGCGACCGAGCGGGTGATGCTGCTGAACCATCCGGGCAGCGGCACGCTGCGGTTTTCGCTGCCACCCGGTCCCTGGCGCCTGATGCTCGACTCCGGAGAAGGCGGCGAGCCGAGCCGCGAACTCGTGCAGGAGCACATCGTCGTGGGCGCCCCGACGATGTGCGTGCTGGTCCAGGCGATCGCCCCGGCAGCGCCGTCGACAGTCCCCACCCATTCAAGAACAACCGAAGGCAGAAGTACGTGACGACCTCCACCGACGCTCCCTCTCCCGCGCAGTTGGCGCGGCGCACCATCGCCCTCGTCCTGGCGGGCGGGCGAGGCTCGCGGCTAGCCCACCTGACCGACCGGCGCGCCAAGCCGGCGGTGTACTTTGGCGGCAAGTTCCGCATCATCGACTTCGCCCTGTCGAACTGCCTGAACTCGGGCGTGCGCCGCATCGGCGTGCTGACGCAGTACAAGTCGCACAGCCTGCTGCGCCACCTCCAGAGAGGCTGGTCCTTCCTGCGCAACGAGTTCAACGAGTTCATCGACCTGCTGCCCGCCCAGCAGCGCATCGACGAGCACTCCTGGTACCGCGGAACCGCCGACGCGGTGTTCCAGAACCTGGACATCCTGCGCGCCCACAACCCGAAGTACATCCTCGTGCTCGCGGGGGACCACATCTACAAGATGGACTACTCCCGCATGATCGCCGACCACGTGGCCATGGGTGCACGCTGCACGGTCGCCTGCATGGACGTGCCGCTGAACGAAGCGAGCGCGTTCGGTGTCATGAAGATCGACGGCCACCGGCGCGTCCTGGAGTTCCTGGAGAAGCCGGCCCAGGCGCCCGCCATGCCGGGCCGGCCGGACCGCGCGCTCGCAAGCATGGGGGTCTACGTCTTCGACGCGGACTACCTGTATGACCAGCTCGCCACCGGAAGCCGGCAGGTCGGAACCCGCCACGACTTCGGCATGGACCTGGTGCCAGCCATGGTGGCGCGCGGCGAGGTCGCCGCCCATCCCTTCGAGCAGTCCTGCGTGCGCAGCACGGCCCAGGCGCCGGTGTACTGGCGAGACGTCGGGACGGTGGACGCCTACTGGCAGGCCAACATCGACCTCACCCACCCGCTGCCCGAACTCGACATGTACGACCGCGACTGGCCGATCTGGACCTACCAGGAGCAGCTGCCCCCGGCCAAGTTCGTCTTCAACGACGACGACCGCCGCGGCCTGGCGGTCGACTCGCTGGTCTCGGGCGGGTGCATCATCTCCGGCGGACGGGTGCGCCGCTCGGTGCTGTTCTCCAGTGTCCGCGTGAACTCGTGGGCCGAGGTCGACGAATGCGTTCTGCTGCCCAGGGTGCAGGTCGGGCGGCACTGCCGCCTTCGGCGGGTGGTCATCGACAAGGACTGCCGCATTCCCGAAGGCACCCATATCGGCTTCGACGCCGGGGAAGACGCCCGGCGCTTCCACCGCACCGAGCAGGGCGTGGTCCTCGTCACCCGCGAGATGCTCGAGGCGGGCCAGTGAAGGTGCGCGGATGAAGGTCCTGTATGTCTGCACCGAACTGTTTCCCCTGCTCAAGACCGGCGGCCTCGGCGACGTGAGCGGCGCCCTGCCGCCGGCACTGCGTGAGGCAGGCTGCGACGTGCGCGTTCTGCTGCCGGGCTTTCCGGCGATCGCCCAGGGGGTGGGGCCCAGCCCGGCTGCCCGGCCGGTCTCGCTCGCGGTCCCGACCGAATGGGGTCCCCGCCTGTCGGGTGCCGCCTTGCGGATGCCGCCCCGCCTGGTGCAGGCGGGACTGCCGGGAAACGGCCTGGGCGTGTACGTCCTCGATGCCCCGGCGCTGTTCATGCGCGAGGGCAACCCCTACCTCGACCTCCACGACGACAACGCGCTGCGGTTTGCGCTGCTGGGCTGGGCGGCCTCCTGCCTGGGCCATGGGCTCGACCCCGACTGGCAGCCCGACGTGATCCACTGCCACGACTGGCACACCGGGCTGGCGCCGGTGTACCTGCGCCAGATGGCCATGCCGGGCCCACCCCCCGCAGCCACTGTGTTCACCATCCACAACCTGGCCTACCAGGGGACTTTCCCCGCCAGCGCCTTCCGTCACCTGGGGCTCCCCGACTACCTGTTCGGGCTTCATGGGCTGGAGTTCTTCGGGCAGGTGTCCTTCCTGAAGGCCGGCATCCGCTCGGCCGACCGCATCACCACCGTGAGCCCGACCTACGCGCGCGAAATCATGCACCCCCTGCAGGGATGCGGGCTGGACGGCCTGCTGCGCGAGCGTGGTGCGCAGGTCTCGGGCATCCTCAACGGCGTGGACTACGCGGTCTGGAACCCGGCCTCGGACGAGGCCCTGCCCCGCCCCTATGACGCCGACCGGCCGGAGGGGAAGGCCGCGGCCAAGGCGGCGCTCCAGGAGGCCATGGGCCTGGCGCCGCGGCCATCGGCGATGCTGTTCGGAGTGGTCAGCCGCCTGACCGAGCAGAAAGGCCTGCATCTCGTCGAGGCCGCCATGGACGCGCTCGTGGGGATGGGCGCGCAACTCGTGGTCCTCGGCATGGGGGACCCGCCCCTGGAGGAAGCCTTCCTTCGGGCTTCGCGGCGCCACCCCGGCCAGGTCTGCACGCGGATCGGCTACGACGAGCCACTGG
>DAIMZU010000242.1:0-5131 GCA_036733845.1 Ramlibacter sp. | reverse complement strand
GGTACATCAGCGGGTCGGTGTAGAAAGTCTGCGGCACCTCGCTGTTTCGCGCGGCACGCACCAGTTCGACATGGTTGATGAAAGCCGAGCCGTCGGCCCACTGGTAGGCGCGCGGCAGCGGCGCCATGCAGCGCTCGGGCTCGAAGGGAAAAGCATGCCGCGACTTGCCCTGGTTCAGCGTCTCGTACAGGTCCTGCAGCTGCGGCGAAATGAAGTTCCAGTCGTCGACGACCTGCTGCAGAGTCTGGGCGATACCGGTCGCATAATGCGCCGTCGAAAGGTCGCGCGAGACGACCACCAGTTGCCCGTCGCGCGAGCCGTCCTTGTAGGTGGCGAGTTTCATGTGCCGCTTGTTCCGGTTGCTGCGGAACGGTACAGTTCCGCCAGTTACGAATAGTGAAATGAATTCAACCAACCGAAATTCTACGGGACGCGCGTGAAGGAGCGGGCCGGCATCCAGTCCGTCGAAGTGGGCTTCACGCTGTTGCAGGCGCTCGGAGAGGCGGCTGGGCCGCTGATGCTGCGCGACCTGGCCGCGGCGGCCGGCATGAGCGCGGCCAAGGCGCACCGGTACCTCGTGAGCTTCCAGCGACTCGGCCTGGTGGCCCAGGACGCGGCCAGCACCCGCTACGACCTCGGACCGGCCGCCTTGCGCCTCGGACTCGCCTCGCTCTCCCGGCTCGATGCGGTCAAGCTCGCGCGCGAGCGCATGCCGCCGCTCATGGCGGCGATCGAGCACACGCTGGCGCTCGCGGTCTGGGGCAATCGGGGCCCCACCCTCGTCCACTGGGAAGAATCCCCCCATGCGATCACCGTCAACCTGCGCCTGGGCGATGTCATGCCCCTGCTGACCTCCGCCACCGGCCTGTGCTTTGCCGCCTACTCCACCCGGGAGGCCATCGCGCCCCTGCTGCGCAACGAAATGGACCGGGCCCGCCGCCAGGGCCGTCACGACGTGCCCACCACGCTCGATGGCGTCGAGCGGCTGCTCGACGAAGTCCGCGCGCGCGGACTCGCGCGGGTCGTTGACACCCTGCTGCCTGGCGTGGTCGGCTTCTGCGCGCCGGTCTTCGACGCCGACGCGCACCTGGCGCTGGGCATCGTGACCATGGGACCGACGGGCAGCTTCGACCCGTCCTGGGATGGCGCGGTGGCCACGCCGCTGCGCGAAGCGGCACGGCGCCTCTCGGCCGACCTGGGGTGGCGCGGCTGAGCGCTGTGCGGATCGGGCCGGTCGCGCTGGTCGCCGGGGTGCTGGCGGCCCACCTGGCGGCCTTGTCGGCCTCCGGGGTACGGTCATCACGCGCGGGGATACCGGCGTCGCGTACGCCGGCCCCCTGGATGCTCGTGTCCCACGGCGAGTCATCGCACCCCGGCCCCGGCCCCGGTCGTGTCGCGACGCCGCGGTGGGCGACGCCGGCGGCCGAGCCGCCCTCCACAACGCCCGCAGGCACGGCCGCCGGCCGGGACACTTCTGGCAGTCTTCAGGAAGCGTACCCGCCCGGAGAGGCCGCCTCCGCACCGCACGAACCGCTGCCCTGGGCCGCCTGGACCGCCTTCCGGCCGCCGCCGGCCTTCCACTTCGACTACGTGGTGCACGGCGAGCGGCGCAGCCGCCCCGTCGAGGGACGCGCATCGCTGTCCTGGCAGCCGCAGCCGGACGGCCGCTACACGATGAGCATGCACACCCGGCTTGCCGGCGTTCCGCCGCACGCTCAGGAGAGTTCCGGGCGGCTGCGCCCCGAAGGCCTGGCGCCGACCCGGTTCTCCGACCGGCGCCGGGGCGAGCACGTGGCGCACTTCGATGCCGAGGGCGGACGCTTCGTCTTCAGCCGCTCGGGGCCGCAGGCCGGCTGGCAGAGCGGCGCCCAGGATCCGGTGAGCGCACTGGCGCAACTCGCCGGCATGGCCGCCGCGGACCCTTCGGTCGTTGCTCCCGGCCGCGAAGTGCTGCTGCAGGTTGCGGGCACGCGCGAGGTCCAGGAATGGCGCTTCGTCTCCCACGGATTGGAAATCGTCACCACGCCCGCCGGTCCGGTCGGCGCGGTCCGGCTCCTGCGCTCGCCCCCGCAGCCTTTCGACTGGCGCGTCGAGGCGTGGCTGGCGCCCAGCCGCGATTACGGTCCCGTGCGCCTGCGTCTGACACAGGCGGACGGGGATTGGCTCGATTACCTCTGGCCCGGCACCGACAACCGCTGAGGCTGCCGCCCCCTAATCTGGAGGCACTGGAATAGTCCACCACGGCGGCACGGGACGGTCCACCTTGAAACCGGGCCAGGCGTTGCCAACTGAAGGGCAAGGAAGGATCACAACCATGCAAATGCTTTATGACTCCGACACGTTCGTCGTCGTGCACATGCAGGCCAACGCCCCGGCCGATGGCGAACCGGAACCGGCGATCGCACGCCATGGCTTCGAAATCGTCGACAAGCGCTCCAACAAGGAGGTCTACCTGGACGGCAGCTGGGCGGAGGCCTTCCAGCGCCAGATCAACGCCTGGCAGGTGGACACGCCCACACAGGAGGAGGTCGAGGAGACCCTCGACGGCTATGCTGAACTCGCGCAGAACCCGCTCGTAATGCATTGACCGGACCTCGCACCTTCCACGCCGCCCCGGACCGGGGCGGCTTTTTTTTGCGTGCGCGATGCTCAGCGGGGCCGGACCCCGTAGCGGTACAGCGGCTCGACCAGCAGCAGCACGGCCACCAGCCGGCAGACCTGGAATGCCGCCACGACGGGCACACCAAGCGCAAGCACCTTGGCCGTGATCGCCATCTCGGCGATTCCGCCCGGAGCTGTCCCGAGCACGAGCGTCGCCGGGTGCAGTTGAGTGGCCCAGGCGATCGCGGCTGCGAAGAGGCCGCAGGCCAGGATCATGGCGCAGGATCCGAACGCCACGGCACCCAGCCAGCGCGGCGCGGTCCGGATGAACTCCGAGCGGAACCGCACGCCCAGGCTGACGCCGATGGCCAGCTGCGCGGCATTGGTCAGCGCAGGCGGCAGCGCCGACAGCTCGATGCCTGCGGCGGTCAGGACGATGGCCGTGGCGAACGCACCGAGGAACCAGGGGTTGGGCCACCGCGTCTGCGCCAGGGCGAAGGCAGCCACGGCGCTTGCGCCCAGGAGCAGGACCAGGCCCCCGGCGCTCACGGCCTGGGGCCCCGGGGTGATCGGGTCGAGCCCCTGCAGACCGACGGCCTGGAAGCCGATGGGGATTCCCACCGTCACGATGAGCATGCGCAGGCTGTGCGCCGCCGCCACCAGGTCGGTCCGGCCGCCGGCTCGTTCGGCCAGCAAGGTCATTTCCGAAGCGCCGCCGATCGCCCCGGCGAAATAGCTGGTCGCGCGGCGTCCGGTCGCCGGCCCCGGCAGGCGGCCGATGAGCTGGCGATCGAGCCAGGCGCCGTGGGCCCAGCCCACCGCGAGTGCCCACACGATGGCCAAGCCGATGGCCCACCACAGCCGCACGACGAGCGCCATGACGTCCGGGGTGAAGTACAGGCCGAGTGCCGTGCCGATGATCCACTGGCCGCCGTTGCGAAGCACCAGGGTGCTGTGGGTGGGGGCGCCGGCGATGGACGCCAGCGCCGTCGCCAGCAGGGGGCCGATCATCCACGGCCGTGGCAGCCCCAGCGCCCGCCACGCGAGTGCCCCCAGCAGGGCCAGCAGGAGCGTGCCGAGTGTTCGGAGCGGGAAAGGGGGATTCATCGGCAAGGCACTGCCGGCAGAGCTTCCGGCGGGCTTAGTATGTCCGAATGCAAAGGGTTGGCCTGACTCACTGGCGGCGCGGGGCGGCCTCGCTCGTTCTCGCGTCGAGCACGCTGGCGCTTCTGCCGGGATGCGCCAGCAGCCCTGCCGCGGCACGGCCCGAGGTCCTGCTGCTCGGCGAGCAGCACGACGCGCCCGACCATGCCCGGCGCCATCTCGAGGCAGTGCGGGCGCTCGCTCTGAAGGGTCGCCTGGCTGCGCTGGCGCTGGAGATGGCCGAGCAGGGGACGTCGACTCATGGTCTCGGCCAGCAGGCCAGCGAGGCGCAGGTTCGCCAGGCGCTGCGCTGGAACGAGGCGGCCTGGCCCTGGGCCACCTACGCGCCCGTGGTCATGGCGGCGGTGCAGGCAGGTGTTCCCGTCCTCGGCGCCAACCTGCCGCGGTCGGACATGCGCGCCGCCATGGCGGACGAGCGCCTGGATGCGGCACTTTCCCCGTCCGCGCTGGAGCGGCAACGCGCGGCCATCCGCGAGGGGCATTGCGACCTGCTTCCCGCGAGCCAGATCGCGCCGATGGCGAGGGTGCAGATCGCCCGCGACCGCGCCATGGCGGCCACCTTGGCCTCCACCGCGCAGGCGGGCCGCACCGTGGTGCTCGTTGCCGGCCGTGGCCACGTGGACCCGGCGCTGGGCGTCCCCGTGCACCTGCCGCCCGGCCTGTCGGTCGAGCCGGTCGCCTGGCCGCTGCCGGCGGTTGCGGCGCGGGATTACTGCGGCGAGCTGCGCGAGCAGTTGCTGCGCAAGCGCGGCGGCTGAACCGCCGCAGGCTCAGGCGTGCCGGCGGATCGAGTCGGCCAGCGTGTTCACCAGCTGGTCGATGTGGCCGCGCTCGACGATGAAGGGCGGCGCGATCACCACCGTGTCACCGGCGGGCCGCACCAGCGCGCCGTGCTTGAAGCAGTCGATGAAGACATCGTAGGCACGCTTGCCGGGCGAGCCCGCCATCGGGGCGAGGTCGACCGCCGCCGCGCACCCGCGGCTGCGGATGCCGA
The DNA here is from genome assembly GCA_036733845.1 of Ramlibacter sp. GTDB lineage: Bacteria > Pseudomonadota > Gammaproteobacteria > Burkholderiales > Burkholderiaceae_C > Ramlibacter. Next base: position 372 of record DAIMZU010000242.1, on the reverse strand, counting down.
TCACGTTGGGCAGCCCGCGCAGCGTGCCGTGGAAGGCATCGCCCAGCACCTTGCCCATCTCGCCGGCGCGCTGGAACAGGCCCTCGCGTTCGTACAGCTGCAGGGTGGCCACGGCGGCGGCACAGGCGACCGGGTGGCCGGAGTAGGTGTAGCCGTGGAAGAACTCGACCACGTGTTCCGGTGCATCGGTCTTCATCATCTGGTCGTAGATGCGTGAATGACAGATGACGCCGCCCAGTGGAATGACCCCGTTGGTCACGCACTTGGCGAAGTTGATCATGTCCGGCACCACGCCGTAGAAGTCGGCGCCGAAGTTCGTGCCCATGCGGCCGAAGCCGGTGATCACCTCGTCGAAGATCAGCAGGATGCCGT
>DAIMZU010000241.1:0-5133 GCA_036733845.1 Ramlibacter sp. | reverse complement strand
GCTACGGCGCCGGCAACTACGGCATGTGCGGTCGTGCCTACTCGCCGCGCTTCCTCTGGATGTGGCCCAACGCCCGCATCTCGGTCATGGGCGGCGAGCAGGCCGCCAGTGTCATGGCCACGGTCAAGCGTGACGGCATAGAAGCGCGCGGCGGGCAGTGGAGCGCCGAGGAAGAGGCCGCCTTCAAGCAGCCGCTGCTCGACCAGTTCGCGCATCAGTCCCATCCCTATTACGCCAGTGCGCGGCTGTGGGACGATGGCGTCATCGACCCCGCCGACACCCGCCGGGTGCTCGCGCTCGGCCTGTCGGCCGCGCTCAACGCGCCCATCCCGGACCCGAAGTTCGGCATCTTCCGCATGTAAGCCTCGCAGGAGCCCCCATGAACCACCTCGAACTCGAGTTCGACGCCGGCATCGCCACCGTATGGCTCAACCGGCCGCAGGTGCGCAATGCCTTCAACGACGAAGTCATCACCGAACTGCTCGCCGTGTTCGCCGAACTGGGCCGGCGCGAGGAGGTCCGCTGCGTCGTCCTGGCGGGCCGCGGGCCGGCGTTCTGCGCCGGCGCCGACCTGAACTGGATGCAGCGCATGGCCGGCTACAGCCGCGAGCAGAACATCGACGACGCGACCGCGCTGGCCCGCATGCTGGAGGTCGTGTACGCCTGTCCGAAGCCGACGATCGCCCGGGTGCAGGGCGACGTCTACGCCGGCGGCCTGGGCCTGGTGGCCGCGTGCGACATCGCCGTGTCCGTCGAAGGCGCGCAGTACTGCCTGAGCGAGGTCAGGATCGGCCTGATTCCGGCCACGATCAGCCCCTACGTGATCCGCGCGATGGGCGCACGCGCGGCGCACCGCTGGTTCCTCACCGCCGAGCGCTTCGACGCCGCACAGGCCCTGCGCATGGGGTTCGTGCACGAGGTGGTGCCGGCAGATGCGCTCGATGCCAAGGTCGCGGCCATCGCGGGCGCGCTGGTGCAGGCGGGGCCCGAGGCGGTCAAGGCCTGCAAGCGGCTGCTGCACGATGTGGCCGGCGAGTCCATCGGGCCCAGCCTCATCCAGCGCACGGTCGAAGGCATTGCCGACATCCGCGTGAGCCCGGAAGGCCGCGAAGGCATCCGGTCCTTCCTGGACAAGCGCAAGCCGGGGTGGCTGTGAGTCGAAGCGCGGCCCACGCCACGGCCCGCCCCGCGCCGCCATTGCGTCCGCGCATGGCCGGCCCTTCTGCCCCGCAGGGGCGCCTTTCCTGAGACGCGCATGTTCAACAAGATCCTGATTGCCAACCGCGGCGAGATCGCCTGCAGGGTGGCCGCGACCGCACGCCGCATGGCCATCCGCACCGTGGCGGTGTACTCGGACGCCGACGCCCAGGCCCGGCATGTCGCGGCCTGCGACGAAGCCGTGCACCTCGGCGGCAGCGCTCCGCGTGAGAGCTACCTGCGATGGGAACGCATCATCGAGGCGGCACGGGCTACGGGCGCGCAGGCCATCCACCCGGGCTACGGCTTCCTCAGCGAGAACGAGGAATTCGCCCAGGCCTGCGCGGACGCGGGGCTGGTGTTCATCGGCCCGCCTCCATCCGCCATCCAGGCCATGGGGCTGAAGGCCGAGTCCAAGCAGCTCATGGAAAAGGCCGGGGTGCCGCTGGTGCCCGGCTACCACGGCGCCAACCAGGACCCGCAGTTCCTGCAGGCGCAGGCCGAGCGCATCGGCTTTCCGGTGCTGATCAAGGCCAGCGCGGGCGGTGGCGGCAAGGGCATGCGGGCCGTCGAGCGCGCGTCCGACTTCCAGGAAGCGCTGGCTTCGTGCAAGCGCGAGGCGGCCAACAGTTTCGGCGACGACGCGGTGCTGGTCGAGAAATACGTCCAGCGGCCGCGGCACATCGAGATCCAGGTGTTCGGCGACAGCCAGGGGCACCATGTGTGGCTCTTCGAGCGTGACTGCTCGGTCCAGCGGCGCCACCAGAAAGTGCTGGAAGAGGCACCGGCGCCGGGCATGACCCCGGCGCTGCGGCAGCGCATGGGCGAGGCCGCGGTGGCCGCCGCGCGCGCGGTGGGCTACGTCGGCGCAGGCACGGTCGAGTTCATCGTCGAGCAGTCGCCCGGCGGCGAGATGAGCTTCTTCTTCATGGAGATGAACACCCGGCTGCAGGTGGAGCATCCGGTGACCGAGGCGATCACGGGGCTGGACCTGGTCGAGTGGCAGCTTCGGGTGGCCGCTGGCGAGCCGCTTCCGCTCGCGCAGGAGCAGCTTCGCATCCAGGGCCACGCGATCGAGGCGCGCATCTGCGCGGAGAACCCCGACAACAACTTCCTGCCGGCCACCGGAACCCTGCACGTCTATCGCAAGCCGCCCTGTGCCAGCTTCACGCCGGCGCCAGTGCGCGTCGACGACGGCGTGCGCGAGGGCGATGCGATCTCTCCGTTCTACGACTCCATGATCGCCAAGCTGATCGTCCACGGCGCCACCCGCGAGGAGGCGCTGTCGCGCCTGGACGATGCGCTGGCGCAGACCCACATCGTTGGCTTGGCGACCAACGTGCAGTTCCTGAGGCACGTGCTGCACAGTCGGTCCTTCGCGCAGGCCGATCTCGACACCGCCCTGATCCCGCGCGAGCAGGCGGTGCTGTTCGGCCAGCAGCCGCTGGACCTGCCGCTGCTCGCCGCCGCGGCCGTTGCCGCCACCCTGCGCGACGAGCGGGCCCTGGAGAGGGCCGACCCCTTCAGCCGGCGCGACGGCTGGCGCGTGCATGGCGCGGCGCAGCGCCGGTTCGAGTTCGATCGGGGCGGCGAGCACGTGCGCGCGCAGCTGTCGATGGACCGGCACGGGCTGCAGCTGGAGGTCGGGGGCGAGGTGCTCCCGCTCGCCTTCGAGCTCGACGGCGAGCGCATCGACCTGCGGGTGGGTGACCGGCGCGAGCGTGTCACGGTCTACACCCAGGGCGAGACCGACCACGTGTTCGCGCAACGCGGCGCCGGTACCATCGTCTCGCTGGACCTGCTCGCCCATGCCGGCGAGGGACTGTCCGAGGGCGGACGCCTGACCGCACCCATGCCGGGCAAGGTGATCTCCTTCGCCGTGCAGGCGGGCGACGCCGTCAAGCGCGGCCAGCCGCTGGCCGTGATGGAGGCCATGAAGATGGAGCACACCATTGCCGCACCGGCCGACGGGACCGTGGCCGAGCTGCTGTATGCACCGGGCGACCAGGTGGCCGAAGGCGCGGAACTGCTCCGCCTCGCCCTCGCCTGAGACGTCAGACCTTCCGAGCCGACCCGCCGTCCTGCAGGGTCGATCCGGCTGGTTGATACTTCGTTGCTGATTTCGCCAAGAGCACGCCCCATGAAATACCCATCCAGAGTCGTCCTCGTCGACGTCGGTCCGCGCGACGGGCTGCAGAACGAGAAGCAGCCCGTGCCCGCCGAGGTCAAGATCGGACTGGTCCACCGGCTGCAGGATGCCGGCCTCGCCGAGATCGAGGTGACCAGCTTCGTCAGCCCCAGGTGGGTCCCGCAGATGGCCGACAACGCCGAGGTCATGGCGGGCATCGCGCGCCGGCCGGGCGTGCGCTACTCGGTGCTCACGCCCAACCTCAAAGGGTTCGAGGGCGCGGTGGCCAGCGGCGCCGATGAGATCGTGGTCTTCGGCGCCGCGAGCGAGGCCTTCAGCCAGCGCAACATCAACTGCTCCATCGACGAGAGCATCGAGCGCTTCGCCCCGGTGGTGCAGCAGGCGCGTGAACGGGGCCTCTCGGTGCGCGGCGCGATCTCCTGCGCCGTCGGCTGCCCCTACGAAGGCGAGGTGGCGCTGGCGCGGGTCGAGCAGGTCGCGCGCCTCATGAAGGACATCGGCGTGCAGCAGGTCGGCGTGGCCGACACCATCGGCGTCGGCACGCCGCGCAAGGTGCAGCAGGCCATGGAAGCCGCCCTGCGGCACTTCGACATCGATTCCGTGGCCGGGCACTTCCACGACACCTATGGGCAGGCGCTGGCCAACACCCTGGCCTCGCTGGAGATGGGCGTGTGGCACTACGACACCTCCGTCGCCGGGCTGGGCGGCTGCCCCTATGCCAAGGGCGCGACCGGCAACGTGGCCACCGAGGACGTGGTCTTCATGCTGCAGGGCATGGGCATCGACACCGGCATCGACCTCGACCGCCTCGTCGACGCGGGCCAGTACATCAGCGATTTCCTGGGGCGGCGGCCGAACTCGCGCGCGGCCACTGCGATCATCAACAAGCGGGCCGGCTGAGGCCGTGGCATGAACAATCGGGCCGCGCGCCAGCTGCTCGCACGCGCCCGCGAGGTCCGCGGCGCGCCGGCCTCGCCCGTTCCCTCGCCCTGCAACGCGGTGTGCCGCATGGACGAGGCCTCGGGCGAGTGCGAAGGCTGCCTGCGCACCCTCGACGAAATCGCGGCCTGGGGCAGCATGCCACCGGCCCGCCGGCTCGAAGTGTGGCTGCGGCTGGAAGCACGGGCCTCCGAACTCGTTGCCGATGCCTGATGGTCCTGGAGAGTCCCCGATGAAGCGCATCACCTTCCACTTCGACGTCATCTCACCGTTCGCCTATCTCGCGTTCGAGCGGCTGCCGCTGGTCCTTCAGGGACTGAGCTACGAGGTGGTGTACCGACCGGTGCTGTTCGGCGCCATCCTCGACCGGCTGGGGCAGCTCGGCCCGGCGGAGATTCCCGGCAAGCGGGAGTGGACCTTCCGGCAGGTGGACTGGTTGGCCCGCCAGCACGGGGTCCCGCTGCGGATGCCGGCGCAGCACCCCTTCAATCCCCTGCCCCTGCTGCGCCTGGCGGTCGCCTGCGGCCAAGGCGGCACCGTGAACCGCCACGTCGCTGAGACCTTGCTGCGGCATGTGTGGACACGCGGCGGCGAACCCTGCGAGCCGGCGGCGCTCGCCTCCCTCGAGGCGACGCTCGCGCCGGCACGGGCGCCGGGGGACGATGCAGTCAAGGGTGAGCTGCGCGCCAACACCGAAGACGCCCTGCAGCAGGGCGTCTTCGGCGTGCCGACCTGCGAAGTCGATGGCCGCCTGTTCTGGGGGCTGGACGCGTTGCCGATGCTGCGTGGGTGGCTCGAAGGCGATGCCTGGTTCGCCAGCGGTGCCTGGGAGGCGGCGGGGGCCCTGC
>DAIMZU010000240.1:0-5140 GCA_036733845.1 Ramlibacter sp. | reverse complement strand
GCCCTGCACAAGCTCCTCGCCCGCTGGACGACGGGCACCGACGGGACTTTTCGTCGGCTGGTGATCGAGCGCGGACAGGACGGCCGGCTGGCCACCCGGATCGAAACCGGCCAGTTGCAGGCCTCCACACGCCTGGGCAGCGGCACCATCCGCAGTTCCCTGTATGCCGCCGTTGACGAAGCCGGCATCCCCGAGGACGTGGCGGTGCAGGTCGCCGATGTGCTGGGCAGCCGCATCGACTTCCACCGCGGCCTGCGCAAGGGCGATCGCTTTCATATCGTCTACGAGACGCTGATCGCAGACAGCGAACCCATGCGCACCGGGCGCGTGCTGTCGGTCGAGTTCCTGAACAACGGCAAGACGCACACCGCCATGTGGTTCCAGGAGCCCGGGCGCAAGGGCGCCTACTACGGCCTGGACGGCACCAGCCTGCAAAGCGCCTACCTGCCTTCCCCCATGGAATTCTCGCGCGTCACCAGCGGCTTCGCGATGCGCTTCCACCCCCTGCTGCAGCGCTGGCGTGCGCACCTGGGGGTCGACTACGCGGCGCCCACCGGCACGCCGGTCCGGGTGGTCGGCGATGGCGTGGTCGAATTCGCAGGCTGGCAGAACGGCTTCGGCAATGTGATCACCGTGCGGCACAACGCCAGTGACGTCACCCTGTACGCTCACCTCAGCCGTATCGACGTCCGCCAGGGCCAGACCGTCTCGCAGGGCCATCGCATCGGCGCTGTGGGCGCGACGGGCTGGGCCACCGGCCCCCACCTTCACTTCGAGTTCCGCGTCAACGGTGTCCACCGCGACCCGATCGAGGTGGCCCGCCGCAGCGAGGGCGTCCGGCTGACGGCCGAAGCCCGTCCCGCCTTCGATCGGGCGGCAGGCAACATGCGCCTCAAGCTCGCCGCGGCCGCCAGCGTGGCCGAAGTCGCCAGCCTCGATTAATCCTGCGCGCCCGCCTGCATGGGCCCCCTCTTCATCGGCCTGATGTCCGGCACCTCGCTGGACGGCGTCGACGGCGTTCTGGCGGACATCGGCCCCGGGGGACTGCGGGTGCTGTCCCACGCATCGCGGCCCCTGCCTTCCGACCTGCGCGCCGAGTTGCTGCGCCTGAACACCCCTGGCGACAATGAACTCCACCGGGCTGCTCTGGCTGCCAACGCGCTGATGCGCGAGTACGCCGCGGTCGTCCGGCAGGTGCTCACTGACGCCGCCGTCCCGCCCCGATCGGTCGCCGCGATCGGCGCTCACGGCCAGACCGTCCGGCACCGGCCGCAGGCGTTCGACGGAACCGGCTACACCCTGCAACTGTGCCAGCCGGCACTGCTGGCCGAGCTCACCGGCATCTCGGTGTGCGCCGATTTCCGCAGCCGCGACGTGGCCGCAGGCGGCCAGGGCGCCCCGCTCGCCCCCTTCTTCCACCGTGCCTGGCTGGGTGCCGAGGGCCCCACGGTGGGCGTGCTCAACATCGGGGGCATTTCCAACCTCAGCCTGCTTCGCCCGGACGGCAGCCTGCTGGGCTTCGACTGCGGGCCGGGCAATGCGCTGATGGACGCCTGGTGCGAGCGCCACCTGGGGCAGCCTTTCGACCAGGACGGCGCCTGGGCGGCGGGGGGGCGCGTGCTGCCGCCGCTGCTCGACGCCCTGCTGGGCGATCCGTACTTTTCGCTGGCGCCGCCCAAGAGCACCGGGCGTGACCTGTTCCACGCCGACTGGCTCGCGGCGCACCTGGGGCATCACGCAGGCGCGGCCCCGCAGGACGTGCAGGCGACCCTGGCCGAACTCACCGCGCGATGCTGCGCCCAGGACGTCCTGCGCCTCGCACCGGGTCTGCCGGCGCTGGTGGTCTGCGGCGGGGGCGCGCTCAATACGCACCTGATGCGCCGCCTGGCCGCCCTGCTGCCCGGCACGCGGGTGCAGTCCAGTGCCGAACGCGGCTTGCCGCCGCTGCAGGTGGAGGCGGCGGCGTTCGCGTGGCTGGCCAACCGCACCCTGACCGGCGAAACGCTGCCCCTGGAAAGCATCACGGGCGCCCGAGGCGCCCGTGTGCTGGGTTGCGTCTACCCCGCCTAGCTCAGACCGAGAAGCTCGAGCCGCAGCCGCAGGTGGTGGTGGCGTTCGGGTTCTTGATGACGAACTGCGCGCCTTGCAGGTCTTCCTTGTAGTCGATCTCGGCGCCGAGCAGGTACTGGTAGCTCATGGCGTCGATCAGCAGCGAGACGCCGTTCTTGCTCATGACCGTGTCGTCGTCGTTGACGAGTTCGTCGAAGGTGAATCCGTACTGGAAGCCGGAGCAGCCGCCGCCCTGCACGAACACGCGCAGCTTCAGGTCGGGGTTGCCCTCTTCGGCGATCAGGTCGGCGACCTTGGTTGCCGCGCTGTCGGTGAACAGCAGGGGAGCGGGCATTTCGGTGGACGGGGTTTGTTCGGCGAGGGCACTCATGCGAAATCCTTCAATACCATGGCGCAATAGTAGGGCATTCCGTCGCCTTGACCTGTATCAGGGGTTGCTTGCCGCCAATTTCAGTAAGGGCTTTTCCTCTTCGGCAGGCAGCGGGTTGAGCTGACCCGCCACCGAGGCGCCGGCATGGACCTCCAGAGTCCGGTACTGGATGTCGCCTTCGACACGTGCGCGCGGCTGCAACTCCAGCACTTCCGTGGCGATGATCGGCCCCTTGACGCGCCCGTTGACGATGACATGGTCGGCGCGCACCTCGCCCTCGACCACCGCCGTTTCGGAGATCACGAGCAGGCTGGACTGCTCGGGATGGCCATGGACGTCGCCGACGATCTCGCCGTCGATCCGCATGCCTTCGGCGAACACCAGGCGCCCCTCGATGCGGCAGCCCTGGGCCAGCAGGCCCTTGATGGGCGGTTGTGCTTTCTTGCCGAACATTTCCGTTCTCCTGTGCAGGGATGGAAACTCAGCTTTTATCACGGTCGAGCCAGCCTGGGTGTCGGAAAACCACCTTGTCGTCACCCGGTCAATGGCCGGCCTTGCACAGGCGACGCAGGCAATCGGATGATGAAAGTGGTGCCCAGGCCGAGGCCTTCGCTGTGGGCCACCAGGCTGCCCCCGTGGAGCTCGACCAGCAGACGCGATATCGACAAGCCGATTCCCAGTCCGGACTGGCCGCCACTCTTGTCATCCTTGACCTGGCTGAACATTTCGAAGATCCGCTCCAGCTGGTCCGGGGCGATGCCTATCCCGTCATCGGTGATGCGGACCTCCGCCTGCCCGCCATGGGCTGCGGCGTGGAGGGAGATCGCGCCGCCAGCCGGGGTGAATTTTGCGGCGTTGTTCAGGATGTTCGTGATCACCTGGGCGATCCGCGTCGGGTCGGCGTGAACCTGGATGGCCTGGTCCGGCACCTGGGTGCTGACCGCCTGCCCACCCGCGCTCAGGAATGGATGGCTCGCGTCGACGGCGTCCGCAATGAGCTTCTGCAGGCTCACGTCCTCTTTCTTCAGTACCAGGTTGCCGCGTGCGATTCGCGACACATCGAGCAGGTCGTCAATGAGTCGCACCGTGTGGCTGAGCTGCCGATTCATCATCGCCAGCGTCTTCGAGGCGACGCCGGCCGCAGGCGACGAGCCCAGCACATACAAGCCCGCCCGGATCGGGGCCAGCGGGTTTCGCAGTTCGTGTGCCAGGGTGGCGATGAACTGATCTTTCTTCGAATGCTCGTCGCGCAGTTGGCGGTGCGCGTCCTGCAGGTCCTGCAGGTTCTTCGAAATCCTGGCTTCGCGCTCCTGGATCTGGCGCCCAGCGTCGTGCATTGTCTTCGCCAGATGGTCGAATTGTTCGATGCCAGTGGGCGGCACATCGACCACCTGGCCCTGTTCAAGCGCCTTCGCTGCCTCTTCCAACTGGCGGGTGGGCGACGAGATGCTTGATGCGGCGCGCCACGCGAGCAGCGACGCGAGCAACAGGACCGCGCCTCCGCTCGCTGCCACAAGCCACAGGGACCTGTGGAGCGCACTGTTCAACGCGGCTTTGGGAATGCCGAGCACGGTCGTCCACCCGGAGGCTCCCGAACGGGAGAATGTGAGCAGCACGGCGTCCCCCTCCTGCGTCACGCCTTCGAACGTTCCGGACTGCGCGTTGGCGCTCTGGATATGTCTCCAGTTCTCCGGGACCGCCGGCCGGCCGATCGACTCCCGGGGGTTTCGAGTGCGGGCAATGATGGTGCCTCGCTGGTCCAGCAGGCTCGCAATCCAGGCGCCGGGCACCCCTGACGTCGCCAGAAGCTTGCTCAGCCGCTCAGACAACAGGCCCGCCGCAAGGACGTACTGCGTATCGCCATCGATCAAGACCGGAACAGCGACCCCGACCGTGGGCGAATGGACCGTCTCAGACGTGAATAGCGGCATCACATGGGGCGAGCCTGTATCGAACGGCACGCCAATGGCCGACATATCCTTGCGTTGCGCCAGGGCCTGCCCATAGGGCACTGCAGTGGAAACGAGCCGGTTCCCGTGGCGGTCGTACAGGATGATGACGCTGTTGCCGGCAATACCGACGGCCGAGATAGCCTGCGCGTGGAAGGCTGCAAAGTCCTTGCTGGCAAGAGCGGGGGAGGCGGCGAGAACCTGGAGCCCCCTGATGGCGCCGGACAGCTCACGATCCACGGCTTGCATGGCCGCGCTGGCGATGCGCGAGGCTTGTTGCCGGAGGACTTCCTGTTCCGTCTGGCTGTGCCACAGCACCAGGCCGACGGCGAACGCAATCAGCGGTGCCGCCGTGGCAAGCACCAGCAAAGTCAGGCGATGGCGGATGCTCAACGGCTTCACCGGCCTGAGTGTCTGATTTTTAGAACGGATCCGCCACCACCCGCGGGAAATGGGGCGTAAACGCCGTCCCGGGGGCGGTGCCGCGTCATGCTGGCGCAACACCCGCTGTGCAGCGGCGCGTCGCGTGCCTCGCCCAACGAAAAAGCCGCCCAAGGGCGGCTTTTTCGCTGGGGGCAAGACGATCAGCGCTTGCTGAACTGCTTGCGGCGGCGTGCGGAGTGCAGACCGACCTTCTTGCGCTCGACCTCGCGGGCGTCGCGGGTGACGAAGCCGGCAGCCGACAGCGCCGGCTTGAGGGTCGCGTCGTAGTCGATCAGGGCGCGGGTGATGCCGTGGCGGGCGGCGCCGG
>DAIMZU010000239.1:0-5140 GCA_036733845.1 Ramlibacter sp. | reverse complement strand
GGAAGTGGGTGTACGAGGTGGAGGGGATGGGGGGCGTCGAGGTCGAGGTGCGTAATTGAACAGGTTTGCAAGCTCCGCAGCAAGACGCCTTGCACGACTGAAGAGCGTGCGCGGCCGACGAGCTGCCGATCCTCGCCACAACGGGTCAGACCCGGAGCTTGTCCGGCACTGATTCAGTGCGATGGGCAGAACTCGACGAGGCCCCACGCGCAGCCGCGAGGTAGCCTCTGCAGAGTGTTGTACAATCTGAGGCTTCGATGCGGGATTAGCTCAGTTGGTAGAGCGCAACCTTGCCAAGGTTGAGGTCGTGAGTTCGAGTCTCATATCCCGCTCCATATTTCGGGGCCATCGGCCCAAGGCACAGCCCCGCCAACCTCGTTGCCGGGGCTGTTTTGTCTTACATTGGCCGGAAATCTCCGGCCCGGCCTCGATGGTGAAATTGGTAGACACAGCGGACTTAAAATCCGCCGCCCTCTCATCGGGGCGTACCGGTTCGACCCCGGTTCGAGGCACCATCAGGCGAGCGCACCATGTCCAACTACAACGCCCCCTTCGAGATCCATGTGCACGGTGACGTCCCGCTGCGCGCCGATGTCACTTTCCAGCAACTGCAGGACGCGCTCAAGCCGGTCTGGAAATACGCAGGCGCCCGCTCGCTGGCCGATGCCGCCGAAAGCGCCTACGAAGAAGAGCCCGGCATCCGCTTCGACGCGACCGAGCACCTGCTGACCATCTGCTGGACGGTGAAGGGCGACGAGGACTTCCGCCAGGCACTGGACGAGATGTGCATGAGCCTCAATGAGTTGGCCGAGCAGGGCGCTGCCATCGAGGTCAGCTTCTACGACGCCGAGTTCGACGAGGAAGAAGAGCCGCCAGAGGCGGAGTCGCGCGACGACTTCATCATGCTGTTCGTCGGTCCGACGCCCGCGGCGATCATGCAGGTCCAGCGTGACCTGCTGGTCGAGGACGTGGTGGGACTGATGGAGCGTCACTTCGACGGGGCGGAACTCGGAGGCGTGGTCGCCGAGATCGACCGGCTGTTCAGCCAGCGCTTCGATGCGCTGGTGAGTTCGCTCGAATTGGGCAAGCCACCCAAGGGCAGTGGCGGGGGCGGCAGCCATGGCGGTGGGCGGCGGCCGCGGCATTTGCATTGAGAGTTTCCGGACGGGATTTCAGCCCTTCACTCCGGAAGGCAGGGTCTCGCCGGCAGCGTTGATCGCCACTTGCACCCCGTAAGTGGCATTTCTGCCGGGGCGCTCCCGCCCTGTCCGCTCCGTATCAGCGCGCCGCGCGTCAGCCTGCCGGCAAGCGCGGTGCGGCACGCTTCATGCTGCTGGGCTATGCTCTGCGGCAAATGCAAGCGGCATCGGATCTCACCGGATCGCTCAATCCTGGCGTTCGCCGCCGGGAGGTCTTCGGCTGGGCGATGTACGACTTCGCCAACTCGGGCTACACCACGGTGGTCATCACCGCGGTGTTCGCGGCCTACTTCGTCGGCGGCGTGGCCGGTGGCGCGGCGTGGGCGACCTTCGCCTGGACGGCGGCCCTGAGCGTGTCTTACGCGCTGGTGATGGTCACCATGCCCACGCTGGGCGCTTTCGCCGACCTGCGCGGCGCAAAGAAACGCCTGCTGATGATCATGACCGCCGGCTGCGTGGTCAGCACCGCCGCGCTCTCGCTGGCGCAGCCTGGCACGGTGGCGCTGGCGGTCACGCTGCTGGTCGTGTCCAACATGTTCTATTCCTGGGGCGAGTCCCTCACCGCCGCATTCCTCCCCGAACTGGCCCGGCCGCAGGCCATGGGCCGGGTGAGCGGCTGGGGCTGGGGACTGGGCTATATCGGCGGCATGCTCACGCTGGGCATTTGCCTGGGGTATGTCCTGTGGGCGCAGGCGCGCGGCATCCCGGCGTCGCAGTTCGTTCCCGTCACGCTGCTGATCACCGCGGCCATCTACGGAGCGGCGGCGCTGGTCACCTTCGCGCTGCTGCGCGAGCGCGCGGTGCCGCAGCCGCAGGCCCTGTCCGATGGCGGCCTGCGCGCCTCGTTGCACCGGCTGCGCGCGACCTACGCGCAGGCGCGCCGCTACCAGGACTTCATGTGGCTCATGGCCTGTGCGTTGTGCTACCAGGGCGGCGTGTCGGTGGCGATCGCGCTCGCGGCCATCTATGCCGAGCAGGTGATCGGCTTCCAGCCCCAGGAGACCATGGTGCTGATCTTCGCGCTCAATGCCGCGGCGGCGGCCGGGGCCTTCGCCTGGGGCTATGTGCAGGACTTCCTGGGGCACAAGCTGGCGCTGGGCCTGACGCTGGTCGGCTGGATCGCCACCTGCCTCATTGCGGCCTGGGCGACCACCAAGGGGCAGTTCTGGATCGCGGCCACCATCGCCGGGGTGTGCATGGGGTCCAGCCAGTCGGCGGGCCGTGCCCTGGCTGGCCTGTTCGCGCCGCCTGCGCAATTGGCCGAGTTCTTCGGGCTGTGGAGCGTGGCGCTGCGGCTGTCAGCCATCGTCGGTCCCTTGACCTATGGTGCGATCACCTGGGGCACCGGCGGAAATCACCGTGTGGCGATCCTGTCCACCGCCCTGCTGTTTGTTGCCGGGCTGGTGTTGCTGCTCAAGGTCGACGTGGCGCGGGGCAGGGCGGCGGCGCTGCAGGCACCGGCGCCAGTGTGAGATCAGGTGGCGCGGCCTGGTCCCGGGTGCGGGGCCGCGTTGCACCTGCCGCCCGGCTCGGTGGTTGAAGGAGACTGTGACCCGGCGTTTCGGCGGTCGAACCCCGCCTTCAGGGCTGCGGCTCGACCATCCGCCGGTACGCGGACGCAAGTGCCTCCTGCGCTCCCGAGCTGAGCAGCGTCACCCGGCCGAAAGGCCCGCCTTCACGTAACGGCCCTCGCGCATCCAGCAGCCGCCGCGCCTGCCGCGCCACCGGTCCGCCCGTCTCCAGGAGGTGTACGCCGGGCGGCAGGAGGCGCTCGAACACCGGCAGCACCAGCGGGTAGTGCGTGCAGCCCAGGACCACGGTGTCGATCTCGCCTTCAGCGGTGCCGAGCGTCCCCAGGGCAGCCAGGTAGCGCGCGGCCAGGGTGTCGGTCAGCGGGGCATCGCCGGCCTCGATCGCGGCTGCGAGGCCGTCACACGGCTGGCACGTGAAGTGCGCCTGCGCCGCCAGGCTGTCGTGCAATTCCCGGAACTTCGCGCTGGCCAGGGTGCCCCGCGTGGCCAGCACGCCCACCCCGCCGGTGCGTGTGCAGGCGGCCGCGGGCTTGAGCGCAGGCTCGACGCCGACCACTGGCAACTGCGGCCAGGCCGCGCGCACTGCCGCTACGGCCGCGGCAGTGGCGGTGTTGCAGGCCACCACCAGCAGGCCGATGCAGTGCTCCTCACGAAGCTCGCGCGCGATCGCCAGCGTGCGGTCGGTGACGAAGGCTTCGTCGCGCTCGCCGTAGGGCGCGTTGCCGCTGTCGGCGAAGTACACGAAGTCTTCGCCGGGCAGGGCGGCCCGCAGCGACCGGAGGATGCTCAGGCCGCCGATACCGCTGTCGAAGACACCGATGGGGGAGGGCACGGCGAAGCCGCGGTGCCGATGGGGTCAGGCCGCGGCGACCGCGACGCCCTTGAACTCGCCGGTGGCGATGCGCTTGTTCCACTCGGCGGGGCCGGTGATGTGGGCGCTGGTGCCGCCGGCATCGACAGCCACCGTGACCGGCATGTCGACGACGTCGAACTCGTAGATGGCTTCCATGCCCAGGTCCTCGAAGCCCACCACGCGCGCGTGCTTGATGGCCTTGGACACCAGGTAGGCGGCGCCGCCCACGGCCATCAGGTAGGCGCTCTGGTGCTTCTTGATCGCCTCGATGGCCACCGGTCCCCGCTCGGCCTTGCCGATCATGGCGATGAGGCCGGTCTGCGCGAGCATCATCTCGGTGAACCCGTCCATGCGGGTTGCGGTGGTGGGGCCGGCCGGACCGACCGCCTCACCCTGCACCGGATCGACCGGGCCGACGTAGTAGATGACCCGGTTGGTGAAGTCCACCGGCAGCTTCTCGCCGCGTGCGAGCATGTCCTGGATTCGCTTGTGCGCGGCGTCGCGGCCGGTGAGCATCTTGCCCTGCAGCAGCAGGGTGTCGCCGGGCTTCCAGCTGGCGACTTCCTCGCGCGTGAGCGTGTCGAGGTTGACGCGCCTGCTCTTCTTCGTGTCGGGCGTCCAGGAGACGTTCGGCCACAGGTCGAGGCTGGGCGGATCGATGTACGCGGGCCCGGAGCCGTCGAGCACGAAGTGCGCGTGGCGGGTGGCGGCGCAGTTGGGAATCATGGCCACCGGCTTGCCGGCGGCGTGCGTGGGGTACATGCGGATCTTGACGTCCAGCACCGTGGTCAGCCCGCCCAGGCCCTGCGCGCCGATGCCCAGGGCGTTGACCTTCTCGTACAGCTCCAGGCGCAGCTCCTCGACCTGCGACAGCTTCTCGCCGCGCGCCGCCTTGGCCTGAAGCTCGTACATGTCGATGTCCTCCATCAGGCTTTCCTTGGCCATCAGGACAGCCTTCTCGGCGGTGCCGCCGATACCGATGCCCAGCATGCCCGGCGGACACCAGCCCGCGCCCATGGTGGGGACCGTCTTGAGCACCCAGTCGACCACCGAGTCGCCCGGGTTGAGCATGACCATCTTGCTCTTGTTCTCGGAACCACCGCCCTTGGCCGCGACCGTGATGTCCACCGTGTTGCCAGGCACCAGCTCGGTGAAGATCACCGCCGGCGTGTTGTCGCGCGTGTTCTTGCGGGCGAACTGCGGGTCGGCCACCACGCTGGCGCGCAGCGTGTTGTCCGGGTGGTTGTAGCCCCGCCGCACGCCTTCGTTGACGGCAGCCTCGAGGCCATCGTCGAAGCCTTCCCAGCGCACGTCCATGCCGACCTTGAGGAACACGTTTACGATGCCCGTGTCCTGGCAGATCGGCCGGTGGCCGGTCGCGCTCATCTTGCTGTTGGTGAGGATCTGCGCAATGGCGTCCTTCGCCGCCGGGCTTTGCTCACGTTCGTACGCGCGGGCGAGGTGGGCGATGTAGTCGGCCGGGTGGTAGTAGCTGATGTACTGCAGCGCGGCGGCGATGGATTCGATCAGGTCTGCTGCTTTGATGGTCGTCGGCA
>DAIMZU010000238.1:0-5175 GCA_036733845.1 Ramlibacter sp. | reverse complement strand
CGCCCCAGGTGTGCGACTCGCCCCGCGGGAAGGTGTCGGGGCGCATGCGGCTGATGATCTGGACCACCGTGAAGTAGAAGGCCACCGCCATGAGGCCGGGGATCGCTCCGGCGGCGAACAGCTTCTTGATGTCGGTCTCGGTCATGATGCCGTACAGCACGAAGATGACCGACGGCGGGATCATGATGCCCAGCGTGCCGCCCGCGGCCACCAGACCGGCCGACAGCCCCGGGTGGTAGCCGGCGCGGCGCATTTCGGGCAGGGCCACCTGCGACATGGTGGCGGCCGTTGCGACCGACGATCCGTTGATCGCCGCGAAGCCGCCGCAGGCCGCCACGGCCGCCATGGCCAACCCGCCGCGCAGGTGACCCAGCCAGGCCCGCCCGGCGGCGAACAGCTCCCGGCTCATGCCGGAGCGCGAAGCGAAGGCGCCCATCAGGATGAACATCGGGATGATGCTGAGGTTGTAGTCGGTGAAGACCGACAGCGGCACGTTGGCCAGCAGGTTGAGCCCCGGCATCATCGAGGTCAGCAGGGCGAACCCTCCGACTCCGGTGATGCCCATGGCCACGCCGATGGGCACGCGCAGCGCCATCAGCGCGAACATCAGCACGAAGCCCAGCAGGGCCACCAGGTCACGATCCATGAGTCCGTCTTTTCTTTGTTGTGTCGTTCGCAGGTGGCCTGCGGGTCAGTCGAGCGGGCGTGCCGAACTCTCCAGCAGCGCGGTGCGCCCGGAGGCCAGCAGCACCAGCCGAATGGCCGCCAGCACGGCCGCCATCGTGGCACCGACCGCCGCGACCGAGTAGAACCACACCAGCGGCAGGCGCAGGTCCATGGTGCCCTGCGTGCCGGTGCTGCCCACCTTGATCCAGACCATCCAGGCCAGCGGCGCCAGGAAGGCCAGGGTGATCGCCGTCGCCAGCACGTCGAGCCACCGCCGCGCGCCCGGGCGCATGTGCTCCCAGAGGATGTCGACGCAGATGTGGCTGCCGTGGTAGGTGGCCAGCGCCACGCCCCAGAAGAGCGCGATGCCCTGGAGCATGCGCGCGCCGTCGAACCAGTCGGGAATCTGCACGCTGAACAGGTCGCGCAGGAGCACGTTGCACGCCGTGAGCAGCGCGATCGCCAGCAGGAAGAACGCGGCCACGACTTCGGTGGCCGCCAGCACACGCCGCATCAGTTCGCCTTGCGGGTCTCGAGCTCGCGGCGGAGCTCGGCCAGTGCCTGCTCACCGTTGACGCCCGCCTTGGCGACGTCCTGCATCCAGCGCGCATACAGCGGCTCGGCGGCCTTGCGCCAGGCGTCCACCTGTGCGGGCGTGAGCTTCACGATGGTGTGGCCGGCCTGCTTCTCGAGCTTGGCCTGGCCGGCGTCTTCGAGGTCACCCCAGGCAGCACCCACCTTGGCGGCCCACTCGTTGTTGCAGTGGTCGTCGATGACCTTCTTCTGTGCGGCGCTCAGGCGGTCGTAGAAGCCCCGGTTCATGGCCCAGACGAAGTTGGACGCGTACAGGCGCATGTCGGTGTGGAACTTGACGGCCTTGTCGATGCCGAAGCCGATCACGGACTCCCAGGGGAAGGACAGCGCGTCGGCCACGCCCTTTTCGAGCGCGTCACGCGCTTCGGGTGCCGACACCTGGACGTTGGTGCCGCCCAGCAGCGACACGAACGCGGCGTTGGTGCCGTTGGACGAGCGGATCTTCATGCCGCGGATCTGCGAAGGCTCGGTGATCGGCTTCTTGGCGTGGAGCGTGCCGACGTGCAGGTGGGCCAGGCAGACCTTGACGTCCTTCATCTCGGTGGCCGCGTACTTGCGGTACCAGGCGTCGAGCGCGGCGGAGCCCGGGCCCGGCTTGTTGATGAGGAAGGGGAGCTCCCCTGCCGCCATGACCGGGAAGCGGCCGGCCTGATAGCCCGGGTTGACGAAGGTCAGGTCGGCGATGCCATCGCGCGCCATGTCGTAGTGGTCGGCGGCCTTGCCCAGCTGCTGCGAGGGGAACATGGCGACCTTGATCGTGCCCTTGGAGGCCGCTTCGACCGAACGGGCCCAGGGCTCGAAGCCGGTCTTGACCAGCGCGTGCGTGGGCGGCACCCAATGGGCAAGCTTGAGCTCCACGGGGCGGTCCTGGGCGTGGGCGCCGAGGGCGATCAGGCCAGCGGCCAGGGCAACGAGCGGACGCAGGGCGCTAAGGGGGCGGGCAGCGAGGTTCACGCAGTCTCCATGGTTATGAATAAGAACGAACCCTGGATAGTGCCGCCTGCGCGGCCATTCGCGAACCCGTGTTTTCCCGCGCAGCGGACACTGCCCTCAATCGGTGCAGCCCTCCAGCAGGCCGATGCCTCGGTAGCCCTGGCTGGCGTGGACACCATCCCGCCAGAAGCCGATCCCGGCCCGCACTCAAGCGCTCATCAGGCCTTGAAGCGGTCCTTGGACCGTCGCGCGAATTCGTTGGTGAACGTGCGGGCGGGGACGATGCCCTCGCCCCGGATGCTGGGGTCGGCACTGGCGACCGCGCGAATGGCCGTCAGGACGCCTTCTTCGGGAATCAGCCCGTCGGGCGAGATGGCCTCGCGCGAGCGCATGAAGGCGGCCAGGTACAAGGCCCGGTCGCCCAGAAGATAGGGTTCGGGGACCGTGCGGATGATGTCGCTGGGTCCGGCCGTCTGCAGCCACTTCAGCGCGTGCACGATGCCGTGGGCCAGGGCCTGGCAGGTGGCCGGATGCCGGGTGATGAAGTCCTGCGATGCGAACAGGCAGCTCGCGGGCATGGGGCCACCGAAGACTTCGCGCGTTCCCTTGAGCGTGCGGGTGTCGCCGATGATCCGGACCTCGGAGCGCTGCTCGAGCTGGGTCATCACCGGGTCGGTGTTGCTCAGCGCATCGACATGGCCCATGCGCAGCGCGAGCAGCGCGTCCCAGGCACTGCCGACCGTGACCAGGCTGAAGTCGGACGGGCCGAGGCCGCCGCGGGCGAGCACCTGGTTGGCGACCATGGTGGTGGACGAGCCCGGCGAACTGACCCCGATGCGGCGGCCGCGCAGGTCGGCGACCGAGGAGTACGCTGGCAGGAGGCGCGTGGAGATGCCGAACGCCACCTGCGGCGCCCTCGCCTGCAGCACGAAGGCCTGGGCCGCATGGCCCCGAGCATGGGCAAGCACCGCCTGCTCGAAGCTGCCGCTGACGACATCGACCGCGCCGGAAAGGCCCTCCTGGAGCGTGCGCCCGGCCGAGCCGAACTCGTGGACATCCACGTCGACCCCCGCAGCGCGGAAATAGCCCAGTTGCTCGGCGATGGCCAGGGGCAGCACGGACAGCGCAGCCCGGTGCGCCACGCCGATGTGCACGCGCGGGCGCTCGGGCCGGGACTGGGCATGCAGCACCGGAATGGCCGGCACGGTCGCCGCCAGGAGGGCGGCCGACGCGAAGGTACGGCGGTTGATGAGAGCGCTGGGCACGGACGTTTCCTCAGTGGAACGCGTCCAGCATAGGCGCCTGCATCCGGCACCGCATCGGGACCATCCCCCTTCGGGTTTTCACGCGCCGCGCGCGTGCAACACTTCACGCTTGAGGCGGCAGGCGATCAGCGCCGGTCCACCAGGGCGTGGGCGATGGTGCCGAGATCGACGTACTCGAGTTCGCTGCCCGCCGGAACGCCGCGGGCGAGCCGCGTCACCCGAAGGCCCCGGGCCTTCAGGGCTTCGCCGATCACGTGGGCGGTGGCCTCGCCCTCGGCCGTGAAGTTGGTGGCCAGGATCACCTCCTGGACCTCGCCGGCGGTGGCACGCTCGAAAAGCGCGGCCAGGCCGATGTCCCGCGGACCGATCCCGTCCAGCGGGCTGAGCTTGCCCATCAGCACGAAGTACAGGCCCCGGAACGCGCCCGTGCGCTCGACGGCGGCCTGGTCGGCCGGGGTCTCGACCACGCACAGCTTGGTCCGGTCACGCTGGGGATGGCGGCAGGTCTCGCAGACCTCGTCCTCGGTGAAGGTGTGGCACAGGATGCAGTGGCGCATTCGGCTGGCCGCCTGCTGCAAGGCCTGCGCCAGAAGCTGTGCGCCTTCGCGATCGTGCTGCAGCAGGTGATATGCCATGCGCGAGGCCGACTTCTGGCCGACGCCCGGCAGACGGCGCAAGGCTTCGATCAGCGCAGGGAGGCTGCTGGGCACTGCAGGGAACGGTGGACGGGGTCGGTCAGAAGGGGAACTTCATGCCGCCGGGCAGCCCCGGCATTCCGGCGGTGAGCTTGCCCATCTTCTCCTGGGTGGTTTCCTCGGCCTTGCGCACGGCGGCGTTGAAGGCGGCGGCCACCAGGTCTTCGAGCATGTCCTTGTCGTCGGCCAGCAGGCTGGGGTCGATCTCGACCCGCTTGACCTCGTGCTTGCAGGTCATGGTCACCTTGACCAGCCCCGCGCCGGATTCGCCGTTCACTTCGATGAAGGCCAGCTCCTCCTGGGCCTTCTTGAGGTTGTCCTGCATGGCCTGGGCCTGTTTCATGAGGCCGGCGAGTTGTCCCTTGTTGAACATGTGGAAATCCTTGGAATGGAAAGCGTTTCAGTGGCCGCCGGCGGTGACCGGCTTGATGCTGCCAGGGACGATTCTCGCCCCAAAGTCGCGGATCATCTCCTGCACGAAGGGGTCGGCGAGGATCTGCGCCTCGGCCGCCTTCTGGCGCTCGGCCGCGGCATGGGCGTTGCGGCGTGCCGGGCTGTCGGTGACAGGGCCGACCTCGATGCCCAGCTTCACGGCATGCCCGGCCGCCTGCAAGGCCGCCTGGAGGCGCTCGCGGGCGGCCGGCTGGTTGAGCGACTCGCGTTCGATGCGCAGCAGCCAGTGCCCGGTGTCGCGCGCCACCAGCTGTGACTGCAGCGCCAGTTCGCGCACGAGCGCAGTGATTGCCTCGGCCGCCACCAAGGCGGTGACCGTTTCGTGCCAGAAGTCGCCTTCGGGACCGAACACCAGGCTCGAACCCGCCCGGGCGGATGCCGCCTCGTGCGGCGGCTCGGGCTGCACACGCACGGGCACGGCCAGCACCGGGCTGGCCGGCTGCCGCACGCCGGCCTCGGCGGCAGCGGGACGGCGCGGGTCGTCCAGCACGGGCAGGACCTGGCCCGGTGGCATGGCGCCGGCGGGCGGCGCCGTTGGAGCGGCGTCCTGCATCGGTGGGGGGCTGGAC
>DAIMZU010000237.1:0-5183 GCA_036733845.1 Ramlibacter sp. | reverse complement strand
CCCGGAATGGCGAATGCAGCGCGCCAGCCCAGGTACTTCACCAGGAAGCCGGTCGTCACGGCAGCGGCCGCGAGACCGAGGTTGCCGACCAGCCCGTTGATGCCGATGGTCATGCCTGGCCGGGTCGCCCCCTGCACCAGCATCGGAATTCCCACCGGATGATAGATGGAGGCGAAGCAACCCAGCAGCGCCAGGGCCAGCGCAATCTGGAGTGGCGACTGGGTCAGGCTGACCAGCAGCGCAGCCGCGCCCATGCCGAAGAAGAACACCGTCATCATCTTGCGCCGGCCCCAGTGGTCGCCCAGTCTTCCGGCGGGCAGGGAGCCGATGCCGAAGAAGAAGAAGGCCGCGACGCTGTACGGCATGAGGTCTTCCCACCGCGACATCCCGAAGTCCATGGCGATGCTCGTCACGGCCGTCGCGAAGATCAGCAGGAACATATGGTCGATGGCGTGGCCGATGTTCAGCAGCCACTGCGTTGCCGTCGAGTTGCCGGTGCCGCCGGCCTGAGGAGCGTTCATCGTGCGGATTATCGGACCGATACCGCCGCAGGGGAACGGCCGAGTGCTGGGTCACTGGGCGTCCCGTTGCCTGGCTCGGACCCGGCGGGGAAGGATTCGATGGGCCAGTGCTGCTTCAGGAGCCTGGCCGCGCCCACGGCGCCGATGCCGCGGATGCCGGGATAAGCGACGTGCGTGGCCCTGTTCTCGAGCAACTCCAAGGCGGTTTCAGGACACCGACGGCGGCGCCGAACGGGCGGTCAATGCCCTGCGTGAATCGCCGCAGGCCGGAGAAATGCCTGAACAGTTCGTGGGTTCCGTCGATGAGGTCGATGATCACTGCCGCGGTGTGCTCTCGAGGTCGGGCGCCTCGACCATCGGCAGTTCAACCGTGACCGAGCTCCCCTGGCCCGGGCCTTCACTGTGCGCCGACACGGTCCCACCGTGCAGGAGCACGAGGGACTTCACCAGGGCGAGCCCGACGCCCAGGCCTTCCTGCGACCGGTCCGCGGAGGGGGCGCCCTGGACGAACAGTTCGAACGCCGACTCGCACAGTTCGGGCGTCATGCCGACGCCGTTGTCCTGCACCACGACCCGCACCCGCGCGCCGGCAACACGTGCCGTCAAACGGATCCGGCCGGCTTCAGGGGTGTACTTGCCCGCGTTCTGCAAAATGTTCGCGAAGACCTGGACGAGTCGCTTCCGGTCGCCACGCAGGGTGATTGCATGGTCGGGAAGGTCGGCGGACACGATCTGCCCGCGCGCTTCGGCCGCGGGATGGACCTGTTCGAGCGCTTCCGTCAGGACGGAAGCCAGCGCCACGGTCTCGTTGGCCAGCTGGACCTTGCCGCGGGTGACCCGCGAGACGTCGAGCAGGTCGTCGACGAGGCCGGTCAGGTGCCGGGCCTGCCGGGCAATGATCTCCGCCAATCGCCCGACCCGGGGTGAATCGTTGACCTGAGGAAGCAGGATCGCCGCAGAAACGATCGGCGCCAGCGGGTTGCGAAGCTCATGGGACAGCATCGCCAGGAACTCGTCCTTGCGGACGTCGGCCCGGCGCATGGCCTCCATCAGCAGGTAGGCGTCGTGGATGTCGGTGCAGGTCCCCATCCACTGCGAAATCTTTCCCCGCGAGTCTTTCACCGGAAGGGCGCGTGCCAGCATCCACCGGTACTCGCCTTCCCGGCCGCGCAGCCTCAGGCGCAATTCGAACTGCGCGCGCGCAGCCACGGCGTTATTCCAGGCGCGCAGGGTGCTGTCCTGCTCGTCCGGGTGCACGAACTGCACCCATCCGTACTCGAGGAGTTCCGGCGGCGACTCGCCGACGTAAGTGCAGAAGCGGCTGTTCACATAAGTGAGCCCCCTTTCGCCGCCGGCAAATACCAGTTGAGGCATCGCATCCGTGATGGTCTGGAAACGCGCTTCGGTCTCTGCGAGGTACCGCTCGGTTTCATGTGCGGCGGTCACGTCGAAGCCCACGATCAGCACGCCTGCGCGCCGGCCTTCCTCGACCAGCGGATGAAAGCCCACGGTTGCGAAGCGAACGCGGTCTGGCAACGGCACCTTGATCGCGCGCTGGATGACCGTTTCTCCGGACTGCTCGACCCTGTCCAGGATTTCCACCAGAGCGTCTGCAAAGGGCGGCGCCGTGGCTTCGCGCACGGTCAGGCCCACGACGTCCCGCCCGTGCAGTTCCCTATGCGCCTCGTTGGTGAAGACGTACCGGTGTTCCGGCCCCTTCACGACAGCGAAGAAACACGGCGCCTGGCCGAGCGTCTGGGTCAGGAACGCGAGTTGCCTTGCGGCCTGCGTTCTCTGGACCACCTCTGCCGTCCGCTCTGCGCAGACGCACAAGGCGCCGTGGATTCGGCCGTTGTCGTCCCTGAGGGGAGTGAGAGCGAAATCGAACCAGCCCTGGACGGGGACGCCGCCCCGCAGGATGACGAAAGGTGCTTCGCGCGCATTGATGACCTCACCGTCGAGCACTCGCTCGAACAGGTGAATCACCTCGGCCGCAGCATCAGGCCAGGCCTGGGCGAACGGCACGCCGAACGCCCAGGGGTGCCGCTCACCGAGGATTTCGATGTACGCATCGTTGTAGAGCAGCGCGTATTCCGGCCCCCACACCAGGTACATCGGAAGGGGGGACGCAAGTACATTCTGGACCGCTCCGCGCAGCAGGCGTGACCAGTCGTCCGGAGGTCCGAGAGGGGAGCGGCTCCAGTTCGAGGCGTAAAGAAGGTCGGCACACGTGCCACGCACGTAAGGCCATTGCTCAGCAGTCATCAGGGTTTTGAACGGTCCTCGCATTCTGCAGGGAAGACTTGGCGGGTGCGTACGCCAACGGTGGGTTTGCCATCGTTCACGCCTGCTTCAGGCTGCACAAGTCGACTGCAGAGTGGCTACCATGCGAAAGCCCCATTCGCCACGGCGTGGACACGAGGAACTCCCCCCATGAATCATTTCGATTGCGACCTCTTCGTCATCGGTGGCGGAAGTGGCGGCGTGCGCGCGGCGCGCATGGCCGCCCAGCGAGGCGTGCGCGTGGTGCTCGCCGAGGCGGCGGCGCTGGGCGGAACCTGCGTGAACGTCGGCTGCATACCCAAGAAGCTTTACAGCTACGCAGCGGAGTTTGCCGACGACTTCGCGGATGCCGCCGGCTTCGGTTGGGAAGTCGGGAACCCGCGCCTCGACTGGGATCGCCTCAAGCGCGCGCGCGCCGGCGAAATCACCCGTCTCAATGGCGTGTACGAGCACCTGCTTCGCAACGCCGGGGTCCAGATCGAGCGCGGCTGGGCGCAACTGGCCGGGCCGCACGAAGTGAAGCTGCAGGGCGCCACCAGCATGCGCACATTCCGTGCACGCCACATCCTCGTGGCCAGCGGCGGAACGCCCTCGGTCCCCGAGTTCCCGGGCCGCGAGCGCGTCGTCACCTCCGACAGCATGTTCGACCTCGACCCCTTCCCCAACCGGCTGCTGGTGGTGGGCGGCGGCTACATCGCCTGCGAGTTCGCGTCCATCTTCCGCGGACTGGGCGCGCAGGTGACGCAGCTCTATCGCGGTGAACAGGTGCTGCGCGGGTTCGACGATGACGTGCGCCACTTCATCGCGCACGAGATGCGAAAACACGGCGTCGACCTGCGTGTCCGATCGGATGTCCGCCGCGTCGAGTCCAGCGGCAAGGCCCTTTCGGTCACCCTGGCCGATGGCGAAACCGTTGCGGCGGACACGGTGCTCTTTGCGACGGGCCGGCACCCCAACACGGACGGCCTCGGCCTGGAGTCTGCCGGCGTGCAGCAGGATGACCAGGGCGCCATCGTCGTGGACGCGAACTACCAGACCTCCGTGCCTTCGATCCACGCCATCGGCGACGTGACCGCACGCATCCAGCTCACGCCCGTGGCCCTGGCCGAGGGCATGGCCGTGGTCGATCGCCTGTTCGCGGCCGGCCAGCGCGTCGTCGACTACGACGCCATCCCGACGGCCATCTTCACGCACCCCAACGTGGCCACTGTCGGACTGACGGAAGCGCAGGCACGCGAGCGTTACGCGGCAATCGAGGTCTATCGCACCGACTTCAAGCCGCTGAAGCACACGCTGTCCGGCAGCACCGAGCGCACCCTCATGAAGCTGGTGGTCGACTGCGCCACCGACCGGGTGGTGGGCCTGCACATGGTGGGAGCGGAAGCCGGCGAGATCGTGCAGGGCTTCGCCGTGGCGATCAAGGCAGGCGCGACCAAGGCCCTGTTCGACGCCACGATCGGCATTCATCCGACGGCCGCGGAAGAGTTCGTCACGATGCGCGAACCCGTGGTCGGCACCACCCGCGGCTTCGTGCCGCCCGACGCGGCTTGAACCCCCAGGGCGGACGCGGGCTCGATAGCAGCTTCAGCGCATGGCCTCGCCCCGAAAGGTCAGCCGGGACTCGACGCTTCGTCCAGCAGGTCCAGCGCCTGCGCATCCAGCGGCAGGCGCGCGGCAGCGACCAGTTCTGCCAACTGCGAAAGAGATGTCGCACTTGCGATCGGTGCGGTGACCCCGGGCTGCGCCATGTTCCAGGCGAGCGCCACCTGCGCCGGCGTTGCGCCCAGACGATCGGCTACGCCGTCCAGTGCAGCCAGAATGCGCAGCCCCCGCTCGGTCAGGTACTTGGAGACGGTCCCCTTGCCTCGAACGCTCTTGCCCGCGTCTTCACGTGTGCGGTACTTGCCCGTGAGGAAGCCCGCGGCGAGCGCATAGTAGTTGATGACACCGACATCGTTGCGCACGCAGACCTCGCGCAGTTCACCCTCGAACGCTGCCCTGTCGCAGAGGTTGTAGAGCGGCTGCAGGCTTTCGTAGCGGGGCAGCCCCAGGCGCCTGGAGACATCGAGCGCCTGGCCCAGCCGCGCGGCGGAATAGTTGGAGGCGCCGATGGCACGCACCTTTCCCTCGGCGACCAGCTGCGCGAAAGCTTCCAGCGTGGCCTCCAGGGGCGTGTCCGGGTCGTCGACGTGGGCCTGGTACAGGTCGATCCGGTCCACCTGCAGCCGACGCAGGGAGCCCTCCACGGACTGGCGGATGTACTCGGGCTTGAGCGACGCACCCTCTCCCATGTCCATCCCGACCTTGGTGGCGATCACGACCTTGTCGCGCCGTCCGCCCTGGCGGAGCTAGCGGCCGATCACCGACTCCGACTCACCC
>DAIMZU010000236.1:0-5201 GCA_036733845.1 Ramlibacter sp. | reverse complement strand
GGTGCGGGGGGCTGGGGCTCGGTGGCGCCGAGGTTCAGGCGGGGCGCGCTGAGCATCTTGCTGACCTGCGTGTCGCCGCACATGGGGCATTCGACCAGCCCGCGCGCGTGCTGGTCCCGAAAATCTTCCTCGGAGCCGAACCAGCCCTCGAACCCGTGGCTGGCGGAACATTGGAGGTCGAGCACCTTCATGGCAGTTCAGATTGTGCCTGCCACTGCAAATTCCAAGTGCCCGACAGGACGTTCTGGAGCCACAGCGCCGCCACCAGGGTCTTGGCATCGGTGACGCGGCCGTCCCGGACCTGGGCCAGCAGTTCGTCGGGGGTGGCGGTGATCACCTCGAGGAACTCCTCGTCGTCGGGACGGCGGGTGCCCGCCGAGAGGCCGCGGGCGAACCAGACTTCGATGGCCTCGTCGGAGTAACCGATGCAGGGATGCAGTTGCCCTGCCCGGGCCCATTCCCGGGCGGTGTAGCCGGTTTCCTCGCGCAGTTCGCGTCGGGCGCAGGCCAAGGGGGGCTCGCCCGGGTCGATCTTGCCGGCGGGGAACTCGATCATCACCTGGCCGACCGGGTGGCGCCACTGCCGCTCGAGCACCACGCGGCCATTGTCTAGCAGTGGCACGACCAGGACGGCCCCGGGATGCAGCACGTATTCCCGGGTGGCGCTGGCGCCGTCGGGCAGGCGGACGGTGTCCCGCACCACGTGCAGCAGTTGTCCGTGCAGCAGTTCTTCGCGCGAAAGGATGTGCTCGATCAGGTGGCGGTCGTCGGCCATCGGGATCCCGGAACGCTCAGTGCCGGTGCTTGTACAGGTAGCGCCACACGAACCCGGGGAAAGCCAGGGTCAGGAAGAGCGAGGCCGTGATGGCATAGAACTCCCAGCCCTGCGGGGCGATCTGACCGAGCCGCCGCTCCAGCAGGAGGGCGAATCCCCCCACGAGGAAATAGAGCACCAGCATTTCCAGCAACCGAAGCGCCAGACCTTTGGCGCGGGCCAGGGCCACGATGCCGAACAGCCGCTCGGTGAAGAACGGCAGGTTGGCTGCGCCGACGGCCAGCGCGATGACGAGCCAGATGCTGGCTGACTGGGACACGGCCGGCTCCTTGGTGCGTCAGGGCGCGAGAGTGCGCAGCACCGCGTCGGCGCACAGCGTCATGAGCCCGCCCGGCACGATGCCCAGCAGCAGCACCAGTGCGCCATTGAGCGACAGCACGGCGCGCACGTCCAGCGGCGCGGACACGGTGGTGGCGGTGATGGGCGCATCGAAGTACATGACCTTGACCACGCGCAGGTAGTAGAACGCGCCGATCAGCGACATCATCACGGCGTAGATGGCCAGGCCGATGTAGAACCCATCGCCCGGTGCGACCAGCGCCTGCAGCACGGTGAGCTTGGCATGGAAGCCCACCAGCGGCGGGATGCCGGCCAGCGAGAACATGCACACCGCCATGATGCCGGCATACAGCGGGCTGCGCTGGTTGAGACCGGCCAGGTCGGTGATCTCCTCGCTCTCGAAGCCCTCACGCGCGAGCAGCAGGATGATGCCGAAGGTCGCGAGCGTGGTGAGCACATAGGTGACCACGTAGAACATGGACGCGCTGTAGGCTGACTCGGCATTGGCGGTGCTGCCGCCGACGACGCCGGCCGCGAGGCCCAGGATAACGAAGCCCATCTGCGCGATGGTCGAGTAGGCCAGCATGCGCTTGAGGTTGCTCTGGGCGATGGCAGCCAGGTTGCCCACCAGCAGCGATCCCACCGCCAGCACGACCAGCATCATCTGCCAGTCGATGGCCAGTGGGATGAGCCCTTCGACCAGCAGGCGGATCGCAATGCCGAAGGCCGCCAGTTCGGGCGCCGCGCCGATCATGAGCGTGACCGCGGTCGGTGCGCCCTGGTACACGTCCGGCACCCACATGTGGAAGGGCACGGCGCCCAGCTTGAACGCCAGGCCGGCGACGATGAACACCACGCCGAACACGAGCACCTCGTGCCGGATGCGGCCGCTGCCGATCGCCTGGAAGATGCGGTCGATGTCCAGCGAACCCGTCGCGCCATAGAGCATGGACATGCCGTACAGCAGGAAGCCCGAGGCCATCGCGCCCAGCACGAAGTACTTCATGGCGGCCTCGGTGGCCTGGGTGTGGTCGCGGCGCAGGGCCACCAGCGCGTAGCTGGAAAGCGTCAGCAGTTCCAGGCCCAGGTAGATCACCAGGAAGTTGTGGCCGCCGATCATCACGAAGATGCCCAGCAGCGCCAGCAGCGCCAGCGTGAACAGCTCGCCGCCGCGCAGCATGTCGCGGTCGCCGGCATACGGGCGGCCGTAGACCAGGCAGACCATCATGGACAGCGCGGCGAAGCACTTGAGCCAGTTGCCCATCGAGTCGCTGACCACCATGCGGTTGAAGCCGTACACCGTCTCCGCGCCGGCCGCCAGCGTGCCCGTC
This sequence comes from Ramlibacter sp., assembly GCA_036733845.1. Lineage (GTDB taxonomy): Bacteria > Pseudomonadota > Gammaproteobacteria > Burkholderiales > Burkholderiaceae_C > Ramlibacter. The sequence goes on along the minus strand of DAIMZU010000236.1, from coordinate 2,756 downwards.
CACCAGGCGGTGGCGGCCAGCGTGGCCATGGTCAGCCAGTAGGTCAGGTTGCGCAGCCGGCTCTTGACGCCGAGGTCGACCAGCGCGATGACGCAGGTCGCCAGCAGCAGGAAGATTTCCGGGCCGATCACGCCCAGGGTGAGGTTGTCGCTCATGTCTTGTTGCTCCCGCTTCCCGTCACAGCTTGGAGGCAGCGACGTGCTGCAGGAAGTTCGCCACCGAGGCGTTCATCACGTCGGTGAAGGGTTTCGGGTGGATGCCCATGTACAGCACCGCCGCCGCCAGGATGCCCAGCATCAGGAATTCGCGGGCGTTGATGTCGCGCAGCACCTTGACGTGCTCGTTGCCGACGGCGCCGAAGTAGACGCGCTTGACCATCCACAGGGTGTACGAGGCACCCAGGATCAGCGCGGTGGCCGCCAGCATGCCGATCCAGAAGTTGTACTTCACGGCGGCCAGGATCACCATCCACTCGCCGACGAAGCCGGCGGTGCCCGGCAGGCCCGCGTTGGCCATCGCGAACAGCACCGCGAACGCGGCGAAGGTGGGCATGGTGTTGACCACGCCGCCGTAGTCGGCGATCTGGCGCGAATGCACGCGGTCGTACAGCACGCCGATGCACAGGAACATGGCGCCCGAGACGAAGCCGTGGGCGATCATCTGCACCAGGCCGCCGGCGACCCCGAGGTCGTTGAAGATGAAGAAGCCCAGGGTGACGAAGCCCATGTGGGCGACGGACGAATAGGCCACCAGCTTCTTCATGTCCTGCTGCACCATGGCGACCAGGCCAACGTAGATGACCGCCACCAGCGACAGCCCGATCATCAGCCAGGCCCACTCCTGCGCCGCATCGGGCGCGATGGGCATGGAAAAGCGCAGGAAGCCGTAGGCCCCCAGCTTGAGCATGATGGCTGCAAGCACCGCGGAGCCGCCGGTGGGCGCCTCCACGTGGACGTCGGGCAGCCAGGTGTGCACCGGCCACATCGGCACCTTGACGGCGAAGGCCGCGAAGAAGGCGAAGAACAGCAGGGTCTGCGTCCCCATGGGCAGCGGCAGGTCGTGCCAGCGCAGGATATCGAAGCTGCCGCCCGCCGCGTTGTACAGGTAGATCAGCGCGATCAGCATGAGCAGCGAGCCGAGCAGCGTGTACAGGAAGAACTTGAAGGCGGCGTAGATCTTGCGCGGCCCGCCCCAGATGCCGATGATCAGGTACATCGGGATCAGGGTGGCCTCGAAGAAGACGTAGAACAGCATCGCGTCCAGCGACGCGAACACGCCGATCATCAGCCCCGACAGGATCAGGAAGGCGCCCATGTACTGGTTCACGCGTTCGTTGATGACCTCCCAGGCGGAGATCACGACGATGACGGTGATGAAGGCCGTCAGGGGCACGAACCAGAACGAGATGCCGTCGATGCCCAGGTGGTAGTGGACATTGAAGCGCTCGATCCAGGGCGCGCGCTCGACGAACTGCATCGCCGCGGTGCCGTTGTCGAAACCGGCCCACAGCGGCAGCGTGACCAGGAAGCTGGCGATGGCGCCGAGCAGCGCGATCCAGCGCACGGCGCGTGCCTGTTCGTCGCGGCCGAGGGCCAGGAGCAAGGTGCCGAAGGCGATCGGCATCCAGATGGCGAGGCTAAGCAAACCCATTTTTATTGTTCTCCTACCTGCCCAACCAGGCGGACCACGGAACCACGAACCATGACAGCATCAAGACAACGCCGACAATCATGGCCAGCGCGTAGTGATAGAGGAAGCCGGTCTGCAGGCGTCGGGCGACGCCCGAGAAGACGCCCACCAGGCGCGCGCTGCCATTGACGGCGGCGCCGTCGATGATGGCCTGGTCGCCGCCCTTCCACAGCACGAGGCCCAGCCCGCGCGCACCGCGCGCGAGGATGTTCTCGTTGATCCAGTCCATGTAGTACTTGTTGTCCAGCAGGCGGTAGATCGGCATCATCCGCGCCTTGATGGCGGCCGGCAGCGCCGGGTTGACCATGTACATGTACCAGGCCAGGGCCACGCCCGCGGCGGCCAGCCAGAACGGTGCGGTCTGCAGGCCGTGCACGACCATCGCGCTGGGACCTTGCCAGAGTTCGGCCAGGCGGGCCATCGCGGGATGGCGCTCGGCGTCCACCCAGATCGCGTCGGCAAAGAAGTCGCCGTACAGCATGGGGCCGATCGCCAGGAAGCCGATCACGACCGAGGGAATCGCGAGCAGCAGCAGCGGCACCGTCACCACCCAGGGCGACTCGTGCGGCTCATGATGCTCGCCGTGGCCGTGATGGGGGTCGTCGTGGTGGGCGTCCGGGTTCTGGTCGTGGCGCTCCTTGCCGTGGAACACCAGGAAGTACATGCGGAAGGAGTAGAAGGCGGTGACGAACACGCCCGCCAGGACGGCAAAGAAGGCGAAGCCCGAGCCCCACAGGTTGCTGTGGTGGACGGCCTCGATGATGCTGTCCTTCGAGAAGAACCCCGAGAACATGGGCGTGCCGATCAGCGCGAGCGAACCGAGCAGCGAAGTGATCCAGGTGATGGGCATGTACTTGCGCAGCCCGCCCATCCAGCGGATGTCCTGGTTGTGGTGCATGCCCATGATCACCGAACCGGCCGCCAGGAACAGCAGCGCCTTGAAAAAGGCATGCGTCATGAGGTGGAAGACGGCCACCGAGTAGGCCGAGGCGCCCAGGGCCACGGTCATGTACCCGAGCTGCGACAGCGTCGAGTACGCCACCACGCGCTTGATGTCGTTCTGGATG
>DAIMZU010000235.1:0-5204 GCA_036733845.1 Ramlibacter sp. | reverse complement strand
GTGCAGCTGGCCGACCTGATCATGGAAAAGACCCAGCCCGACGGCCTGGCCATCGTGATGGAGGCCAGCCACTACTGCATGGCCTGGCGCGGCGTCAAGGACATGGACAGCAAGATGATCAACTCGGTCATGCGCGGCGTGTTCCTCAAGGACTCCGCGCTGCGCCGCGAATTCCTCGCGCTCATTCCGAAGCAGGGAACCTGAACCATGCTGGTGCGTCTCCTTTACTGCAGCCGCGCGGTGGACACCAGCGCCGAGGCCATCGAGTCCATCCTGCACAAGGCCCGCGAGCACAACCCGGTCAGCGGCATCACGGGCATCCTCTGCTATGGCGGAGGCATCTTCCTGCAGGCCATCGAAGGAGGCCGCATGGCCGTCTCCGAGCTGTACGGTCACATCCAGGGCGACGCCCGCCACAAGGACGTCGCCCTGCTGCACTACGAGGAAATCTCCGAGCGGCGGTTTTCCGGCTGGACCATGGGCCAGGTCAACGTGAACAAGCTCAACCAGTCCATCCTGCTCAAGTACTCCGAGCGGCCCGAGCTGGACCCGTATTCCGTCTCCGGCAAGGTCTCGCTGATGCTGCTCGAAGACCTGATGGCCACCGCCGCGATCTGCGGCCGCGCCTGAGCACGCCGCAGGCCACGTGAGCCGCGCGCTGGTCGGCTGCGACTTCTCCAGCAGCCCCAGCCGCCGCAAGCCCATCGTCCTGGCCCACGGCCTTCGACGGGACGAGGTGGTCAGGCTGTCGCGCCTGCAGACACTGGACAGCCTCGACGACTTCGCCGCCTGGCTTGCCGGACCCGGCGACTGGGTTGGCGGCTTCGACTTTCCCTTCGGCCTGCCCCGTGAACTCGTCGAGTCGCTCGACTGGCCACGCGAGTGGCGCGACTGCATGGCGCATTACGCGGCGCTCTCCCGCGCCGACATCCGCAGCACCTTCGCCGCCTTCTGCGCAGCACGGCCGGTGGGCGGCAAGTTCGCGCACCGGGCCTTCGACCGCCTCGCCGGGTCCAGCCCGTCGATGAAGTGGGTCAACCCGCCAGTGGCCTACATGCTCCATGCGGCGGTGCCCCGCCTGCTTGCCGCGGGCGTGGACATTCCCGGCCTGCACGCCGGCGATCCGCGTCGCGTGGCGCTCGAAGCCTACCCCGGCCTGCTCGCGCGCGAAGTCCTGGGCCGGCGCAGCTACAAGAGCGACGAGACGGCCCGCCAGACGCCCGAGCGCCTCATCGCCCGCAAGGACCTGCTCACCGCGCTGGAGGCCGGGCGCACCCGCCTCGGCCTGCGCCTGCAGGTGTCCAATGCCTTGCGGGAGGCGCTGGTGCAGGATGCGAGCGGTGACCGGCTGGACGCGGCGCTGTGCCTGGTGCAGGCCGCCTGGGCCGATCGGCAGGGTCCGCCGGCCTGGGGCCTGCCGCCCTCCCTGGACCCACTGGAAGGCTGGATCGTCAGCGCCTGAGGCCCTGGCGTACGCGGCTTCGATGCCGGTATGCTCGGGCGATGCCCGCCAACCTCGTCCGTCATCCTGGCCGGCCGGTCCTCGGCCTCGCCCTGGGCAGCGGCTCTGCACGGGGCTGGTCGCACATCGGCGTCATCCGCGCGCTCGAGCGCGCCGGCTTCACGCCCGACATCGTCTGCGGCACCTCGGTGGGTGCGCTGGTCGGTGCGGCCTACGCGGACGGCCAGCTCGACCGGCTCGAGCACTGGGTCCGCGGCCTCACCTGGCCGGCGGTGCTGGGCCTGCTGGACTTCGGGCTGTCCGGCGGCCTGATCCAGGGTGAGAAACTGATGGCTTTCTTCCGCTCGCACTTCCAGGACAAGCCGATCGAAGCGCTCTCGCGGCCGTTCGGCGCCGTCGCTACCGAGCTGGTCTCCGGCCGCGAGGTGTGGCTGCGGGAAGGTTCGGTCACCGATGCGGTGCGTGCCTCCATGGCCCTGCCCGGCCTTTTCACGCCGTCGGTGGACGGCGCCGGAAGGCTGCTGGTGGATGGCGGGTTGGTCAATCCGGTGCCGGTCTCGCTGTGCCGCGCCATGGGCGCCGACATCGTGGTCGCCGTGGACCTGAACTGGGACCTGATGGGGCGCCACCTCGCACCAGCGTCGGAGACGGCAGTTTCCGCCGCTCCGGGACCTCTCGAGGGGCTTCTGGGCAAGCTCCCCCTCGGCCTCGGTCGCCTGCGCAGCGGCCCCGCGGCCGGCACCCCGATGCCCTCCATCCTCGACGTGCTCGCGGTCAGCATCAACATCATGCAGGTGCGCATCACGCGAAGCCGCCTGGCGGGCGAGCCCGCCGATGTGCTGGTGCGGCCGCATCTGTCGGATGTGGCGCTGATGGACTTCCACCGGGCCGAGTCGTCGATTTCCGAAGGCGAGCAGGCCGCGCAAGCGGTCGTCGGCGAACTGCAGCGGCTGGTGCGCTGAACGGCGGGGAACGAATCAGCCCGGCGATTCCCCTGCCATCGCCTGCAGCGCCGCCACGGCCTCTGCGTCGGTGCGGTACAGGCGCAGCCACTCCCCCTCCGACAACTCGCCCGCTCGGCGCAGCATCGTCTCGACGGGCAGCTTCAGCCCGCTGAGGTGAAGCGTGATGCCCCGGGCGGCCAACTGGCGCCGCAGTTGCCCGAACATCTCCACGCCGGTCGCATCGATGCGGTTGATCGGCTGCGCGAACAGGCAAACGTGGCGCACGCCGGGGACTTGCGCGAGGTGCTCCAGCACCTGGCGCTCCAGCGCAGAGGCCGATGCGAAATCGAGTTCGTCGTCCATGCGCAGGGCATACGTGGCTGGCGCCAGCGGTGGCAGCTGCCACAGGTTCCGGTCGCGGAGGCTGCCGTCCGGATGCAGGCCCGCCTCGATGATGCGCGGGTGAAGCCGGTGGTAGAGGAAGTGCGCCATGCCCAGCACGACGCCGGTCAGCACGCCCCAGTAGATTCGCGGCGCGGACAGCAGCGTCACGGCCATCGTCGTCGCGGCGATCGCCGCTTCGACCCGGTTGAGCCGCCAGAGGCTGGCGAACAGCCGGGGCTTGACGAGACCGAGAACCGCAGCGATCACGACGGCGGCAAGGACCGATGCCGGCACATGGAACAGCGCCGGCGTGAAGAAGAGAAGCACCAGCATCACCACGCCCGTGGCGAACACCGTCGCCCAGCCCGTTCGTGCGCCTGCATACAGCAGCAGCGCGGAGCGCGAGAAGGAGGTGCTCACCGGAAACGCGCCGGAGAAGGCCGAGGCCAGCTTGGCCAGGCCCTGGCCGACGAGGTCCTGGTTGGCGTCCCAGCGGCGGCCTTCGCGCTGGCTCTCGATCTTCGCGCTGGCCGCCATCTCGAGCGAGGTGACCAGGGCCAGCACCAGCGCCGGCGCGACGAGCGCGGCGAACTGGTCCCAGGTGGGCAGCGGTGGCAGGAACAGCGAGGGAAAACCGGCGGGCAGGGCGCCGATCACCGTGCCGCGGCTGGCGTAGCCGGTGAACGCGCTCAGGCCGGCGGCGGCGGCCAGCACCAGCAGGGCCATGGGCACCTTGGGCACCCAGCGCTTGCCGACTTCGAACAAGGCCAGGGCCGCCACGCCGTACGCCATGCCCTCGTACTCGAACCGGGGTGAATCGAACAGCGTCGCGAGCTTGCCCTGCAGGCCGAGCAGCGCCGGCAACTGCGAGGCCATGATCAGCAGGGCGGCCGCCTGCGTGAAGCCTGCCAGCACCGGCGAGCTCACCAGGTTCAGCAGCCAGGAGCCACCCGACAGGCCCACCGCCAGTTGAACGACGCCGGACAGCAGCGCGAGCCAGACCGCCATGGCCACCCACTGGGCGCTGCCGGGTTCGGCCAGCCCGACCAGCGAGGCGCTGACCAGGACCGCGCTCAGCGCCGAAGGCCCGACCGACACCCGGGTCGACCGGCTGAAAAGGACCGCGACCAGCGTGGGCAGGAAGGTCGCGTACAGGCCGGTCACCAGGGGCATGCCCGCCAGCGCCGCATAGGCGACCGCCTGCGGGATCATGATCACCGCCACCGTCAGTGCCGCCGACAGCTCGCCGCGCAGCAGCGGGACGTCGGGACGCGGCCAGGAGAGGAAGGGCAGGAAGCGCTGGAGGCGGGACATGTAGGCGCGAGCTTACCGGACGGACTTCTCAGAGTGCCATCCGGCCACTAGCGCTGCGGCATGTCCTTGTAGCCGTACCCCAGGCTCACGGTCGCGTCTTCGGGGATGGCCGGCATGCTCCGGTTCCACTCTTCCCAGGCGTCGCGCATGCGCGCGAGCCGCTGCGGATCGCGTCCGGCCTGGTTGGCGCGCTCGCGCTCGTCCTGGGGGATGTTGAACAGGTAGTCGTGGCCGTCCACGCGCAGGTACTTCCATTCGCCATCGCGCGTGGCCCGCTGCCCGCGGTGGTTCATGCGCCAGTGCATGGGTCGGGCGAACTCCGCGCCACCCGAGCGCAGCACCGGCAGCAACGACACGCCATCGAGCGGATAGGCCGGATCGGCCGCGGCTCCGCCGGCCTCGATCATGGTGGCCGACCAGTCCATGCTCAGGCAATGCTGCGCCGTGACGCGGCCCGGCTGGATCACCGCGGGCCAGTGCGCGATCCAGGGCACCCGGATGCCGCCTTCGGTGAGGTCCATCTTGCCGCCGACCAGCGGCCAGTTGTCCGAGAAGCGTTCACCGCCGTTGTCGCTGGTGAAGACGATCAGCGTGTCGTCGAGCTGGCCATTGCGGCGCAGCGCCTCGACGATCCAGCCGATGCCCTCGTCCATGTGGTGGATCATGCGGTGGTAGGTGTGGATGTTCCCGCCGTCCAGGTGGAAAAGCTTGTCCTTCACCTGTGCCGCCACGTGCGCGTCCTCGCGCGTCTCCCAGGGCCAGTGCGGTGCGGTGTAGTGCAGGCTCAGCAGGAAGGGCTGGTCGCCCTGTGCCATGCGGTCGACGTAGTCCACCGCCCGGCGCGACAGCAGGTCGGTCAGGTAGCCCTCTTCGGGCTTCTCCGCCTCGCCTTCCCAGAGGTCATGGGCGCCAGTGCTGGCGATGTGGCTGAAGTAGTCCACCCCGCCGGCCATCGGCCCGAAGAATTCCTCGTAGCCGGAACGAAGCGGCCCGAAATTCGGCGGGTAACCCAGGTGCCACTTGCCAATGAGGGCCGTGCGGTAGCCCGCGTCGCGCAGCAGCGAGGGGAGGGTGGGGTGCTCGGGCGGCAGGCCCAGGGT
>DAIMZU010000234.1:0-5218 GCA_036733845.1 Ramlibacter sp. | reverse complement strand
GCAGGCCTAAGCGGCTTCTCTGGTCCCGTCAACACGGGATCGCCGGACGCTTACGCTGCGCAATTCTCTCCCGGCCATAGGGCGACGGCTCCGGCTGGTTCAGATGCAGCAAGAGCGCTCGCATCGGGCGAGTCGTTGCTCCGGCCTCGACGTAGGCAGACGCGTGAGCCGTCTGGCTGCGTCGACTGGGCTGACGTGCTTTGGTTTCCATTGCTTTTCCTCCAATGAGAGATACGCAGCGGCTCGGTGGCCGTCGCTCGAGTCAACTGGTCTGAGCGCGCTGCGCTCTCGTGGCAAGCTTTTGTCCGAGGCTCGGGCTGGCCGACCCTTTTGTCTGCGCCACCACAGCAGGGGTCGGCTCCGGGAAGAACTCCTCCACAACCTCTTGTCCGTCTTCCGACGACTCCTCAAAGGCGCCGAACGCAAACCCCGCCCGAGCGGCCGTGTCCAGCGCTGCCTGATCAAACCCCGCAGCGCGTCGACTGGCATCGAGCTCGCGCGCATGCGCCAGGGCGGCGGCGAGCGAGCTGCCTTCCCGCGTAGTCAGGTCGACGAAGAAAATCGGAGTCCCGAAGGACTGCGCCGTGGATTTACCGCGCAAGCGGAGTTCTAGCGGCAGCGAAGCGAGAAGGCCCCCAGACACCGCCTGCAGATAGTGCAAGCGGGCGGCAAGCGTCCGAATGCTGTTGAAGCCGGTCGTGCGAAAGACGAAGCTCCCTAGCGCATCGTCGTCTCCCAATCGGACGTGCATCCGCGCGTACGGTTTGCACCCGCCGACGTCCGAGATCGAACAGCCTTCAGGTGCGGGACAAGGTAGGGACTGGACCCCTTCCGCCGTTGACCGCCTGCAGGTCTCCCCGTTTCCCACGCACAGCGGTCTGCCCGTCCTGCGGTCGAACATCGAGTAGTTCGCTCGAAGCACCAGGTCCGGGTCGTTGAACGGCAGCCAGACCGGGATGGCCCGCAGCTTCCGCCCCTCGACTCCGCGGAATTCCGCGTCGAACGGGTGCGGGATCCACCCCTCCCTCCCCTGGATTTGCGTCGTAATCGTGAACTCGTCGTCCTTCTCGGGTAGCCGTTTGCCTCCCTTCTCTACCACCCGGCCGATCGAGATGCGTCCGAGCACGGGTGGCGTCAATGCCAGTCCTTTGAGCACAATGGTTCTCCTTTGCCGATCGCCTGCACAAAGCCGCAAACCGGGGCCTACGGCTTTTCGTTGATGACGAAGCGGCGTGAGCCGCTCTTGGGGACGGAATACGCCTTGAACAGGTCCGGGTGATCCTGTGCGAAGCGTGCGGCATCGAAACGTGCAGAGTCACGCGTGCGCTTCCAGTTCACGGAACCTGCAGTGAATACGGCCGTGCTCGCCGACCCCATGCGCTGCTGGATCGCTTGCTTCAGCTCGCTTGCTCGGCGCTCCTCGCGCTCCTGCTGCTCCTTCGCCTCCAGCAGCTGCTGGAAGATGCCTTCGAGGTAGGGGTCACCCGCGAACTCCAGGCTTTCCCCGAAGTCCGACGGATACAGCTGGCTCAAGGCACGGTTGGCAGACTCCGTCCCGTCGGCCGGCGGCGGCACCTTGTCTTCCACCATCTGCCAGAACGCCTGCTCCAGCTGAATGAGCTGGGCGATCATCGTTTCGTCGCGCTCGATGCGGTGGATCCGAAGCTCCTGGCCACAGATGAGCACGGCAACATCGGCGGCTGCTTTGCCGGTGACGGCGAGTTGGTGCAGGACCTGAAGTTGCACGTACTCGGGCACACCGTCCCGCCATAGACGCGCACCGTTCAGTCCTGCCGTCTTGCACTCCAAGACCTGCACGTCACCCGCGCCCACGATCTCCCGATCCAGGTTGGCGAGCATCCACTGGTGCTCCGGATGCGCCAAGACGGCGTTCACCCTTCGCACGCGATTACCGGTCTGGCGGGTGTAGTGCGCCGCCACAATCGGCTCGAGCAAGGTCCCCCAATAGGTGGGGCCCCAGTCCTCCTCTTGGTGGGGTTGGGAAAGGACAGCGCCTTGACCCGTCTTCTCCAACCAGAGCTCCAGCATGGACTTGTACGGGTTCAGCCCAACGGCCGCCGCAGCATCAGAGCTGCCGATACCGCCTCGGCGCACCTCCAGCCACTGCTGCCGATCAAGCTCCCGCGTGTCCACCAGGCGCAGCGCAGGCCTGGATCGGACGATCTTCATGTCGGGCGTCACATTCATGGGATTTCTCCAAAAGAAAAGGGCCCGGTTTCCCGGGCCCTGTGGTTGCGGTGTCGCTTCAGGCGGCGAGTTGCAGGGCATGCTCGAGCGCGCGCTCCTTAACGACCGCACCCTGTCCAAACCACGCACTGTCCAATCGGTAGTCCTGGCTGCGAGCGCGGCGCTCGTGGTCGACGTACTCGGTGACCGCGTTCAGCAGGCCCCAGGCCGTCTGCCTCGCCGATTGCAGTTCTGCGCCGTGGCCGTGTCCTGCGTAGAGCTCCTGCACCCGCTTGAGCGCCCGCTCGTTCATCAGACGCTGGTTAGGATCGGGCGTTCCTTCGGTGCCGCACAACACCTTGAGGAAGAATCGCGACGCTTCTTCGTCCTTCACGGTCCGTTCGGACAGCGCCTTCATGCGGTACATGAACTCGTCCCAATGAGACACCGCCACAGTAAGACGTTTCTTCACCGCCTCGGCATCGAACTTGGTGCTGTGCGGCACCTTCACGGCACCGTGGGCACGGTCCAGCGCCATCGTCAGGGTGTTGTTGCACACCACACGGATGCTTGTAGGCGTCGCCGTGGTGGCGAGCGAGCCATCACATGAGGTTGCCAACAGCAAGTAGCCCTTCACCACGTCATCGCCTTTCAGCGTTGCCTCCTTCCCGATCTTGGCCAGTGCCCAGAACTTTCGGCCTTCCTTCAAGACGCCGGCAGTTTCGAGCTCGTAGCCAGAGATCTCTGTGAGATCGCGGTAGAACTCCAGGACGGCCCTGGGTTGCACCACCTGGTAGCGGCCACTCACGACGGAGAGAGGCCGCTTCGTGTCGCTCCGGAACAGAACCTTCTGCTCGTCGAAGGTCCTCAGCGAATTGCCGATGTCGATGGGGTCCGTCGCGTAGCGCACGGGAGCCTCGGTGATGTCCCAGTCCATGCCAGCCTTCTCCGCCCAGAGCTCGATGGACTGCTTTGGAGGAAGCTGGTTGCCAAGCTGGTGCCACGGCGCGTGACCAACGTAGGCCATTTTCTCGATGAGGTGTGCCATCTGTATCGCTTCTTTAAGAGGTGCCTGTTTAGGCGGTGTCGCCACCGGCCAAGCCGGATTCATCGCGGAATGTGAAGCCGCAGTCCATGCATTCACGGTTGTCGAACAGGTTCTCGTCGGCGGCATTGCCCAGGGCTGCACCCAAGGCACCGCCAGCAGAACCTGCAAACAGCGCGGCAAGCGCCGCGCCGGCTAAGCCGCCAGCCGCAGATCCCATGGGGCCAGCCACAGCACCGATGACCACACCGGTCTGCGCTCCGCGGAGCACCGAGATGGCGCCGACCGCTGCGCCGGTGAAGAACCCGACGGTGATACCCGCCCTCTTTCCAACTTGCCGAGGAGCGACGCTCTCGGACTTGCACTTGGGACAATTCATGACGAAAGATTTCTCCTGGACCTGGAGAACAGGCCTGTGATGAAGGTTCGCCCACGCGGCTTACAGCCTGGCGAACGCCGCAGGCTGGCCACAGGGACGGGGGGAACCTAGGAAGTGCCGCCTGCAAACATCAATGGCGCTCGGCCGGGCAGCACTCGGTCTAGGTCCATTTCGTCATATGTGGTTGAGAAAATCTGCAGTCGTGCCCCGCGATGCGGGAGGTCCATCGCGGACAGGATGAGGAGGCTCCGCGGTCATGACGGACAGACGGGAAGAGACCTGATTCGGGTGTTCAGCCTTGCCTCAAGCCGAGCGATGGGTACACTGAAAAGCCCGCTACGCGTTACAAGACATGAGCCAACACAATAGACATACGCTGAGCCGCCGGATCACTGCAGTGCTCGGCATCCTCACCGTTCTAGCCCTGGTTGCGCTGATCTACGTACATTCCACGAATCGTGCGTGGAGTCTACTTTTCTGGGGTGTTGCCGCCGGCATTTTCGCGGGCGCGCTTCTTCTCGGTTACCACACAAGATGGCGCCGCCCCCGCGAGAACGTGCTTCAGAGATCCTTCGACACATCCATCCTGGCATTCCCTCCAGAGTCCCACTTGGGACCACGCAACAGATCGCGCCGCTAGAGGCAGGAAGTGCGAGGACTGGTCGCCCGCTCTTAGCATAGATGGGGGCGTTGCCAATCCACAGACAGCGGGGACAAGGCTGTGGACAACCGCTACAAGCGGGCACGTATCTAAGTGCAGACGTGGGCCGCGTAAACATTGCCACTTCCGACAGCAATGAGGTGCGGCACTAAATTTCACTTGCCGGGTGTTGCAAACACGACACGCCGGGAATGGAGTCACCTCTCCTTGATTTGACCGAAGTGTCCGCCGCCGCATCATCCCAACTCGCATAAGACTGGCACTGTCCCCGCGCACGAGGGCGTTATCCATCTCTACCTCCATATGACTGCTTTCGGCAAAAGCAGCCGCAACATTGCATTCGAGCAACTGGCGCCTAGGCGACTTCCCGTCCGGCACGCCTCGTGATGCCCGTGACATCAAGGCGACTTTGCTCAACAATGCAGTCGATAACAGGGAGAAGGCGATGCATCCGGCTGCAAGCACAGGTCCGCGCGGGCCGGCGAAGAAGGCCGCCGCAAAGAAGACTACCGCAAAGAAGGCGGCGGGATCGACGACGAAGCCGGCTTTGAAGAAGGTCTCGTCGAAGAAGACCGTCGCGAAAAAGAGCCGCAAGTGAAGCAGAAATTCAAGGAATACCGAGCGGACTTCTACACCCTCAGTGAGAAGGCTAGCGACGCTACAAGACAGCTCGCACTGGCCGGCATCGCAATCGTCTGGATCTTCAAGATTCAGGATGCGCAGAACGTCTCAATCCCCCGCGAGCTATTGGTGCCTTCCTTATTCTTCGTCGTTGCTCTCGCGCTCGATCTTCTGCAGTACTCGCTGGCCGCAGTGATATGGGAAGGCTTCCTGCACTATCACGCAGCACATGGAGCGAAGGAGGAAGATGAAGTCGACGCACACTGGAAGTGAATCGCCCCCGCTTCTCTAGACACTCGCGAGCGTGTTGAAGTACCGCCGCTCG
>DAIMZU010000233.1:0-5244 GCA_036733845.1 Ramlibacter sp. | reverse complement strand
TCAACAACCAGCCGGTGCGCCGGCGCGACGTGCAGGACGTGTTCCTGGGCACCGGGCTGGGCCCCCGCGCCTACGCGATCATCGGCCAGGGCACCATCAGCCGCATCATCGAGTCGCGCCCCGAGGAACTTCGCCTTTTCCTCGAAGAGGCCGCCGGGGTCTCCAAGTACAAGGAGCGCCGCCGCGAAACCGAGAACCGGCTGTCCGACACGCGCGAGAACCTCACCCGGGTCGAGGACATCCTGCGTGAGCTCAACGCCAACCTGGACAAGCTCGAGAAACAGGCCGAGGTGGCCCGCAAGTACCACGCCCTGCAGTCCCAGGCCACGCTGCGCCAGCACCAGCTGTGGTTCCTGCGGCGCAGCGAAAGCGAGGCCGAGCAGACCCGGCTGCGCCAGGAGGCTGACCGCGCATCGGTCGACCTCGAGTCCCGCATCGCCGAACTGCGCCGCGTCGAGTCCGAGCTGGAGACCATCCGGCAGGCCCACTACGATGCCGGGGACCAGGTCAACCGCGCGCAAGGCGCCCTGTACGAGGCCAGCGCCGAAGTCGGCCGACTCGAGGCCGAGATCCGCTTCGTCGTCGAGGGTCGCCAGCGGGCCGAGCAGCGGCTGGGTCAGCTGAAGGAGCAGTCCGGGCAGTGGGCGCTGCGGCGCGACGAAGCCGCAGCCGAGCTGGAGACCCTCGCCGGGGCCGGCGTCGACGCCGAGGAGCAGGCGGCCCTGCTGGCGGCCCAGGTCGAGGAACAGGCCGAGCGCCTGCCTGAGCTCGAAGACGCGCTCCGCCAGGCCCAGGCCAAGGCCGGCGAGCAGCGTGCCGGCGTCTCGCAGGTGCAGCAGCAGATCCACGTGCTCGCGGCCGACCAGCGCAACATCGAGGAGCAGTCCCGGCAGCTCAACCTGCGTCGGGAGCGGCTCGCGGCCGACCGCGGGGCCCTGGCGGCCCCGGACGAGTCCCGGCTGGAGGCGCTGAGGCAGCAGCTCGCCGACGCCGCCGAAGCGGCGGAAGCGGCGCAAGCGCGCCTGCACGACCTGCAGGAGCAGGTGCCGCTCCTCGACGAGGACCGCCGTGCGCGGCAGTCCGGCGTGAACGAGCAGGTGGCCCACCAGGCCCAGCTCACCGCGCGGCTCGACGCCCTGCGGGCCCTGCAGGAGAAGGTCCGCACCGACGGCAAGCTGCGCCCCTGGCTCGCCCGGCACGGCCTCGAAGGCATGCAGGGGCTGTGGAGCCGCATCCACATCGAGCAGGGCTGGGAGAACGCGCTCGAAGCGGCCCTGCGCGAGCGCCTGTCCTCGCTGGAGGTCTCCCGTCTCGAGATGGTCCGCGCCTTCGCCGCGGACGCGCCGCCGGCCAAGCTCGCGTTCCATTCGCCGCCGTCCGCGGGCCTGCCCGAGGCGCCAGCCGCGCTGCCGCGGCTGGCCGACCTGCTTCGGCTCAACGATGCCGGCCAGAAGGCCCTGCTCTCCGACTGGCTGCACGGCTGCTACACCGCCGCGTCGTTCGACGACGCGCTGGCCGCACGGGGGCAGCTGCAACCCGGCGAAGCCCTCTACCTGCAAAGCGGCCATGCGGTCACCCGCCACGGCGTCAGCTTCTATGCGCCCGATTCCGAAAGCGCCGGGCTGCTCGCGCGTCAGCAGGAAATCGAGAACCTCGAGAAGCAGCTGCGCGCGCAGGCGCTGATCGCCGACGAGGCGCGCACCGCATCGGCACGCGCCGAAGCCGCCTATGCGGATGCGGCGCAGCGGCTGGTGGGCCTGCGCCGCGAAGCCAGCGAGACGCAGGCACGCGCCCACGAACTCCAGGTCGAGACCCTCCGGCTGGCGCAGCTGGCCGAGCAGGCGCGTGCACGCGGCGCGCAGATCGACGGCGACCTCGCCGAGGTCGACGCTTTGCTCGAAGAACTGCAGGAGCGCCGCATCGCGGCCGAAGGGCGCTTCGAGGAACTCGACATGCAGCTCGCGGACAGCCAGGAGCGCCATGCGCAGCTGGACGAGCGGGTCATCGAGGCGGAGCGGCGGCTGGCGCAGGCACGCGAGCAGCAGCGCAGCCTGGAGCGCCAGGCCCAGGAAGCGCAGTTCTCGCAGCGCACCCTCGAGGCGAGGCGTGCTGAACTCCAGCGCGGCATCCAGACGGCGGAACAGCAGACCGCCAGCCTGGCGGCCGAGGAGCAGCGCGCCCATGACGAGCTCGCCCGCCTGAGCGACGCCGCCGCCCGGGGCGGACTCCAGGACGCCCTCGCGCTCAAGCTCGAGCGCGAGCAGTCGCTCGGCGCGCGCCGCAGCGAGTACGACGACCTCACCGCCAAGCTGCGGGCCAGCGACGAGCGCCGGCTCACGCTCGAGCGCGCGCTCGACCCGCTGCGCCAGCGCATCACCGAGCTGCAGCTCAAGGAGCAGGCGGCCCGTCTGAGCCTGGAGCAATACAGCCAGCAGCTGGCCGACGCGCAGGCCGACCTGGACGCGATCGCCCGCACCATCCAGGACGGGACCGTGCGCATGTCGGGCCTGCAGGGCGAGATCGACCGCCTGAACCGCGAGATCGCCGCGCTGGGCGCGGTCAACCTCGCGGCCCTCGAAGAACTCACCACCGCCGGCGAACGCAAGCAGTTCCTCGACGCGCAGTCGGCCGACCTCAACGAAGCGATCCAGACGCTGGAGGATGCGATCCGCAAGATCGACGGCGAGACCCGTGAGCTGCTCTCGGGCACCTTCAACAGCGTCAACGAGCATTTCAGCCGCATGTTCCCCGAGCTGTTCGGCGGCGGCAATGCGCGGCTGGTCATGACCGGCGAGGAAATCCTGGACGCGGGTGTCCAGGTCCTGGCCCAGCCCCCCGGAAAGAAGAACCAGACGATCCACCTGCTGTCCGGCGGCGAGAAGGCCCTGACGGCGATCGCGCTGGTGTTTGCCATCTTCCAGCTCAACCCCGCGCCTTTCTGCCTGCTCGACGAAGTCGATGCGCCCCTGGACGATGCCAACACCGAGCGCTACGCCAAGCTGGTCACCGCCATGAGCCGGGGCACGCAGTTCCTGTTCATCAGCCACAACAAGATCGCCATGGAGATGGCCGAGCAACTGATCGGCGTCACCATGCAGGAGCAGGGCGTCTCGCGCATCGTCGCCGTCGACATGGAGTCGGCGGTGGGGATGGCGGACGTCTGAGGCGACAGCCGGACAGGCGCCCACAAGAGGAATCCCCGAACGATGAATGACCTGACCCTGGGCCTGGCCGTGCTCGGCGGCACCATGCTCGCCGCCCTGGTCGCGTGGAACACCTGGACCGCCCGGCGCAACACGCCGCGCCAGCCGGAGGAAAGCGACACCACGCCAATGCCGCCACCCTCGTCCGCGGATGCCGCGGCAGCGGCGCGGCCCGGCCTGGTGGGGGATCACGACGGCGACCGCCGCGAACCCGTGCTCGACGATGTGGGCCTCGAGCCGGTGCCCCCGCCCGAGCGCAAGCCCGGTCTCGATGCGCTGATCGACGTGATCGCCCCGGTGGCCCTGGACGCCGTCGTCTCCGGGGATGCGGCGCTCGCGGCCATGCCGCCCACGAGGCGCGCGGGCAGCAAGCCGTTCGCGGTGGAAGGCTGCAACGAGAAGACCGGCACCTGGGAGACGCCGCAGCCGGGGCAGCGCTACACCGCTTTCCAGACTGGCGTGCAACTGGCCAACCGCAGCGGCGCGCTCAACGAGATCGAGTTCTCCGAGTTCGTGATGAAGGCCCAGGCCTTCGCCGACGCGATCGGCGGCACGCCGGACTTTCCCGAGATGCGGCACGAGGTGGCGCGCGCCCGTGAGCTCGACCAGTTCGCGAGCGGCCACGATGCGCAGCTCAGCCTCACCCTGCGGGCGCGACAGGCGGCATGGAGCCCTGGTTACGTGCAGCAGCACGCCGCCCGGCTCGGCTTCGTGGCCGGAGTGATCCCGGGGCGCATGGTCCTGCCTTCCCCCCTGCCCGGCAGCCCGCCACTGCTGGTGCTGTCCTTCGACACGCAGGCGGCGTTGGCCGAAGATCCGACGCAGGCCGCCCTGCGCGAGCTGACCCTCAGCGTGGACGTCCCGCAGGTGCCGCGGGGGGACCAGCCTTTCGTCCGCATGCGCGAGGCGGCGGCGGCCCTCGGGCAATCCATGGACGGCGTGCTGACGGACGACCGGGGCCAGGTGATCCGGTCCGAGGCACTCGACTCGATCGGCGCCGACCTCGAGTCCCTGTACGAAACCCTCGAAGCCCGCGACCTCGCGGCGGGGTCCCCCCAGGCACGCCGGCTCTTCAGCTGATGAACACGCCCCCCGCAGAGGCCCGGGAGCGGGCCGCCGCCCTGCGCGAGCTGCTGCACCACCATGCGCACCGCTACCACGTGCTGGACGCGCCGGAGATCCCAGACGCCGAGTACGACCGGCTGTTCCAGGAACTGCAGCGACTCGAGCAGGCCTGGCCGGCGCTCGCGCAAGCGGACTCGCCCACACGGCGCGTGGGTGGCCAGGCGCTGGAGGGGTTCGCAAAGGTCCGCCACACGGTGCCCATGCTGTCGATCCGCACGGAAACCGACATCGAGCCGAGCGGGGCCCTGAACTTCGACGCCCGCATCCGCCGCGAACTCGGGCTCGCGCCGGCCGACCCGCCCGTCGACTACGTCGCCGAGCTCAAGTTCGACGGGCTGGCGATCAGCCTGCGCTATGAGCACGGCGTGCTCGTGCAGGCCGCGACGCGCGGCGACGGCGAGGTCGGCGAGGACGTGACGCAGAACATCCGTACGATCGGGCAGGTGCCCTTGCGCCTGTCCGGCGGCGGGACCGGGGCTTTGCCGGTGCCTGCCGTGCTGGAGGTCCGGGGCGAGGTCTACATGCGCCGTGACGACTTCGAGCGGCTCAACGAGCAGCAGCGCGAGAAGATCGCCCAGGGCGCACGCAACGAGAAGACCTTCGTCAATCCGCGCAATGCCGCCGCCGGTGCGGTGCGCCAGCTCGATCCGGCGATCGCCCGGCAGCGGCCGCTCTCGTTCTTTGTTTACGGCTGGGGCGAGATCACGCCGCCGCAGCAGGGCGGTCCGGACTTCCGGTCACACCACGAAGTACTGCAGGCCTTCGGCCGATGGGGCCTGCCCGTCAGCGACCAGGTGCGCCAGGTGTCCGGGGGGGAGGCCCTCGCGGCCTACCACCAGGACGTGGGGCGCATGCGCGACCAGTTGCCCTTCGACATCGACGGCGTGGTCTACAAGGTCGACAGCCTCGCTCTGCA
>DAIMZU010000232.1:0-5267 GCA_036733845.1 Ramlibacter sp. | reverse complement strand
CGCCTGGCGCGCGGTGCCGCGCATCCCTCGGCACAGTTCGTGACCTCGACCCGGTCCGGGCAACTGCTGAGGGTTCAGCTCGCCCCCGTTCATGCCGTCGATGCGGAGCCGGCAAACGGCAACGCAGAGCGGCGGCTGGGCGGCTTCGTGCTCGTGCTGGACAACATCACCCGCAGCTTCGAGGAAGCGCTCTCGCGCGACCATCTGCTGCATGAACTCGTCGAGTCGAGCCGGGCCTCGCTGGCCAGCCAGCAGGCGGCGCTGGAGATGCTCGCGCTGCCGGACGTGGACGCCGGCATGCGGGCGCGCTTCATGACGGTGGTGCGCGACGAGGCCCGGGCGATGGCCGGCCGGATCGCCGAACTGGCGCGCAGCCCGGCGCTTGACGTTCGCAGCCGCTGGCCGCTGGAAGACATGCGGGGTGCGGACCTGGTCGAGGCCGCGCGGCGCCGCATCGAGCCGCATTGCGGCCGCCCCGTCGGAGCGGACGAGGTCGACGGCCGCCTTTGGCTGCGGGTGGACAGCTTCTCCCTGCTGCAGGCACTGGCCTCCCTGGCCTGCCGCCTGGTCGACGAGTTCGACGTCCGGCACCTGCAGCTTCGGCTGGGGTCGGCCGGCGCCCGTGCGCAGCTCGACCTGGTCTGGACCGGCCAGCCCGTCAGCACCGAAACCGTGACCAGCTGGGAGCGCGAACCCATGCGCGTTGGGGCGAAGTCGCTGCCGCTGTCGGTGCGCGACGTCGTCGAGCGGCATGGCGGGGAGATGTGGTTCGAGCGGGAGCGCGTGCGTCACCAGGCCTTCTTCCGGTTCCTGCTGCCGCTCGCGGCGGACGCGGCGGATGCCGCCGACACGGCGGACGGTGCGGCCGCGGCCGAAGGAAGCCGCCCGGAGTTCTTCGACTTCGACCTGTTCGCCAGCGACGAGGGCACGCACGCACTGGACGATCGCCCGCTGGCCGCGCTCGCCTACACCGTGTTCGACACCGAGACGACGGGGCTGTCCCCGTCCGACGGGGACCAGATCATCCAGGTAGGCGCCACGCGCATCGTCAACGGACGTCTCTTGCGCCACGAGTCCTTCGAGCAGCTGGTCGACCCGGGCCGCTCGATTCCCGCAGCCGGCATCCCCATCCACGGCATCACGCCCGACATGGTGGTGGGCAAGCCACGTATCACCGAGGTGCTCGCCGCCTTCCACGCCTATGCCCAGGACACGGTGCTGGTGGCGCACAACGCCGCCTTCGACATGCGCTTCCTGCAGCTCGAGGAAGAAGCCGGCGGCGTCGCCTTCCGCCAGCCGGTGCTCGACACGCTGCTGCTGTCGGCGGTGGTGCATCCCAACCAGCCCTCGCACCGGCTGGAGGATATCGCGGCGCGCTTCGACATCCCGGTGCTTGGGCGCCACACCGCGCTCGGCGACGCGATCGTCACCGCGGAGATCTTCCTGCGGCTGCTGCCCCTGCTGGCAGCGATGGGGATCCACACATTGCGCGATGCGCGCGAGGCTTCGCAGCGGACGTATTACGCCAGGCTTCGGTACTGAAAGCGCCTGCTCACACCGTCCGCCCGTACCGCTGAGCCAGCACCGACTGCAGTTCCTGCACGACGCGGAAGGCGTCGCGCAACTGGCTGCGCTCGAGGTTGGACAGTGCCGCCGGGGCGGCGTGGTTGTCCGGCGTCTCGCCGGCGGCCGCCTGCCGCGCCTGGTGGGCCAGGCGGATGCGGCCGATGAAGTCGAGTGCGTCGCCCAGGTCGCGGGCGGCCGAGGGGCTCACTTCGCCGCTGCCCCCTGCCGCCTGCAGGCGGTCCTGCGTGTTCACCTCGGGCAGGCCGGTGGCCAGCGCGTAGACGCGTGCCAGGTCGACCACCGGGACCACGCCCGCATGCTTGAGGTCGATGTGCCCGGCGTGCTCGCCGGAGCGGGGGACGCGCAGGCCGCCGAACATGCCCAGCGGCGGGCGGTGCTTGAGCGCATTGCCCACCATGTGCGCCAGGAACAGGCTGTTGCCACGCGTGCGCTGCAGGACCTCGGCGCGCAAGGAATCGAGCAGGGCCGTCTGTCCGTGCACCGCCCGCAGGTCGAAGAACACCGAGGTGAGCATCAGCGCCATCGGCTCCGGCGTGTCGATCCATTGCCGGAAGTAGTGCGCCCAGCGATGCCGGGGCTGCCGCCACCGGTCGGTCATGGCCATCATTTCGCCCGGGCAGTGGACATACCCGCAGGCCGCCAGCCCGTCGCACACGAAGCGGGCGAAGTCGCGGAACCACCCGCCGTGCGTGGCCTCGTCATAGCCGTCGTCCAGCACCAGGCAGTTGTCCTGGTTCGAGCGGGCGGTCTGCTCGCGCCGGGCCTGAGATCCGGCGGCGACCCAGGCATAGCCCACCGGGGCCGGCCCGAGGCGGGCTTCGGCGAGCTGGATCAGGCGCGCGGTGACCGCGTCGGTGATGCTCGTGATGATCCGCCCTGCGCTGTCCGGGCTGGCCCCCGCTGCCGCGAGCTGGCGTTGCAGCAGGGGGACGCGCTGGGTGGCGCGGGCGATGCCAGCGATGTCCGGCTGGCGGTGGATCTCGCCGGCCAGGTGCACGGGGGAGGTGCCATGCCGCTCGTTCAGGTCGGCTGCGGTCACCATGCCGGCGATCTGGCCGTCCCGCATGACGGGCAGGTGGTGGATGTTGTGGCGGGACATCAGCGACAGGGCCTCGAAGGCGGGGCTGCCGGCGTCCATGGTCAGTGGCGCGAGCGTGGCGATGTCGGCCACGGGGCGCGCCGGATCGAGCCCCTCCGCAAGCACCCGGTTGCGCAGGTCCCGGTCGGTGACCAGCCCGAAAAGCAGTCCCTGCTCGACCAGCAGGATCGAGGACACGCGTTCCCGGCGCATGAGGTCGGCGACGTCACGGATGGTGGCCTGGGGCGGGGCGGTGACCGGGACACGCTGCAGCAGCCCGCCCAGAGGCGTGGCGAGCAGGTTCAGACCGAGCGCCGTCGCGGCCGGCGGTGCGGTGGCAGTGTCGTCGGGCGTGCGGGTCACCCCCCGAGCATACGCTGGCGGCAGCACAAGTCCCCGCGCGGGCGGGGCTGTTGGCATCTCCCTAGAATGTTTGGCCTTTGACCCCCACCGCCCCTCTCATGACCCAGGGATTGATCCGCATCCGCGGCGCCAGGCAGCACAACCTCAAGAACATCGACATCGACCTGCGCACCGGGGAGCTGACGGTGGTCACCGGGCCGAGCGGGTCGGGCAAGTCCAGCCTGGTGTTCGACACGCTGTATGCCGAAGGCCAGCGACGTTATGTCGAGACCTTCTCGGCCTACGCGCGCCAGTTCCTCGACCGGATGGACAAGCCAGCCGTCGACCGGGTGGAGGGCGTGCCTCCCGCGATCGCGATCGACCAGACCAATCCGGTGCGTTCGTCGCGCAGCACGGTGGGCACGATGACCGAGCTCAACGACCACCTCAAGCTGCTGTTTGCCCGCGCCGCGCAGCTGTTCGACCGCGTGAGCGCGCGGGCCGTTCGGCACGACACGCCGGACACCGTGTACGCCGAACTGATGGCGCGCACGCGCGACGGCGACCCCCGGCTGGTGCTCACTTTCCCGGTCGAGCTTCCGGGCGGCACCACGGCGGACGAGGTCTCCCAGTGGCTGGCGGCCAGCGGCTTCACGCGGGTCCACGCGGAGCGCGAGGTCGCGACGCCGGCGGGGCCGCGGATGGTGCTGGACGTGGTGGCCGACCGGTTCAGGATCCAGAACGTCGAGCGGATCCGGGCGATCGAGGCGATCGAGCTCGCCCTGCGCCGCGGTGCCGGGCGCATGACCGTGCACGCCGGCGAAGGCGAGCAGGTCCAGGCCTGGAAGTTCTCGACCGGCCTGCACTGCCCTGACAGCGACCTGCGCTACGCGGACCCGGTGCCCTCGATGTTCTCGTTCAACAGCGCCGTTGGCGCCTGCGACACCTGCCGCGGCTTCGGCCGCGTGATCGGCGTCGACTGGGGGCTGGTCATGCCGAACGAGAAGCTCACGCTGCGCGCCGGCGCCGTCAAGCCGATCCAGACGCCAGCCTGGTCCGAGTGCCAGGACGACCTGATGCGGCATGCGGAGGCGGCAGGCATACCGCGCGACACGCCCTGGTACAAGCTCACGCCCGAGCAGCGGAACTGGGTGATCGAGGGCACGCCCGAGTACCAGGAAGGCAACTGGAACAAGCAGTGGTACGGCATCCGGCGCTTCTTCCAGTACCTGGAGAGCAAGGCCTACAAGATGCACATCCGGGTGCTGCTGTCCAAGTACCGCAGCTACACCCCCTGCCCGGACTGCGGCGGCGCGCGCCTGAAGACCGAGCCGCTGCTGTGGCGCCTCGGCAGCAAGGAGGACGCCGACAGCGTCCTTGCGCCCGAACAGCGCTTCATGCCCCCGGGCGTGTCGTGGACGCCTGCGCAGTTGCAGGCCTTGCCCGGCCTGTGCCTGCACGACCTGATGCTGCTGCCGATCGACCGCCTGCGCGCCTTCTTCGGGCGACTGCAGCCCGCGGGTGCCGCCGAAGCGGGCGGTGACGCGCAGGCGCTGCGGCTGCTGTTCGACGAGATCGGCACCCGGCTGAAGTACCTGGTGGATGTCGGCATCGGCTACCTCACGCTGGACCGCCAGAGCCGCACGCTTTCGGGTGGCGAGGTCCAGCGCATCAACCTGACCACCGCGCTCGGCACATCGCTGGTCAACACCCTGTTCGTGCTCGACGAGCCGAGCATCGGACTGCACCCGCGCGACATCCACCGGATCACCGAGGCGATGAAGCGCCTGCGCGATGCGGGCAACACCCTGGTCGTGGTCGAACACGACCCAGCCGTCATGCTCGCCGCCGACCGGATGATCGACATGGGGCCTGGCCCCGGGGAGCGCGGCGGACAGGTGGTGTTCGATGGCTCGCCCGACGAATTGCGCAACGCCGACACCCTGACCGGTGCGTACCTCAGCGGGCGGCGGCAGGTCGGCATGGGACTGAAGCGCCCGGTCGCCGACAACACGCCGCGCCTCGTGCTGGAAGGCGCACGCGAGCACAACCTGCAGAACGTGAGCGTCGAGTTCCCGCTGCACCGGCTGGTCTGCGTCACCGGCGTCTCCGGCTCGGGGAAGTCCACGCTGGTGCAGGACATCCTCGCGCCGGCGCTGGTGCGCCAGTTCGGGCGCGGCCCGGAGACGCCCGGCGCGCACGACCGCCTGCTGGGGGCGGACCACCTGGGCGACGGGGTGTTCGTCGACCAGTCGCCGAT
>DAIMZU010000231.1:0-5281 GCA_036733845.1 Ramlibacter sp. | reverse complement strand
GACACCGGCGACTACCTGCCCTTCATCCAGACCGACGTGGCGATCAACCCCGGCAACTCCGGCGGTCCGCTGATCAACCTGCGTGGCGAGGTCATCGGCATCAACAGCCAGATCTATTCACGCTCGGGCGGCTTCATGGGCATCTCCTTCGCCATCCCGATCGACGAAGCCATGCGCGTGGCCGAGCAGCTGCGCACCAACGGCCGCGTCACGCGCGGGCGAATCGGCGTGCAGATCGACCAGGTCACCAAGGACGTGGCCGAATCCATCGGACTGGGCCGTCCGCAGGGCGCGCTGGTGCGCAGCGTGGAGGCGGGCTCGCCCGCCGACCGCGCCGGCGTCGAGGCCGGCGACATCATCGTCCGCTTCGATGGACGCCAGATTGACCGTGCCACCGACCTGCCGCGCATGGTGGGCAACACCAAGCCGGGCAACCGCAGCACCATGACCGTGTTCCGCCGCGGCGCGACCCGCGACCTGCAGGTGCAGGTGGCCGAGCTCGAGGCCGAGCGGCCGCAGCGGCGCGCGTCTTCCACCCCCCAGGAGCCCGCGAAGCCCCAGGGATCGCCGGCGGCCCAGTCGCTGGGCCTGGGCGTGGCCGAACTCACCGAGGCGCAGAAGCGGGAGCTCAAGCTCAAGGGCGGCGTGCGCGTGGAGGCGGTGGCCGAGCCAGCGTCGCGCGCGGGGATCCGCGAGGGTGACGTGATCGTCGCCATCTCCAACACCGAGGTGAACACCGTCAAGGAGTTCGAGGCGGCCATCGCCAAGATCGACAAGTCCAAGCCGGTGCCGGTCCTGCTGCGTCGCGGCGAACTCGCCACCTACCTGCTGATCCGGCCGACACAGCCGCCGGCGCGTTGACCCCTGGCATGCGTATCGCCGTCGCCAAAAACCCCATTCCGGATTCAGGTATCGGGTTTTTGCGACGGGGAGGGGGATCCGCGCTTTTTTTCCCGCAGTTACAGATGAGCTGACTGGGAAGGACTGCCGGAGAGTGCTTCAACCAGAACAGGTAGAATGACCCACCTTTTCCTGCGCTGCAGCGCATAAGCCTGCGGTCCGGACCCACCATGCGGGATGCCCCTCCGGGGCGCCGCGACCGTCCACAGATCACCCACATGTTGTCCCTGTGGCGTTGTTCAGACGTGTTGAAAAGCTGTGAATAAGTTTTCCGTTGCTGACCTGCAACTCGCCTTGTGCGACGACCCTCCGGGTGGACGGCGGGGGGTTTTTGCCTACAATGAAGCTCCAACTATCGCAGTTGCCATAGATTGTTGGTTCAGGGCGCGTCGCCACTCGACGCGCCCTTTTTTCTTGTCCGCGCCCGTTTGATTTCAATCACTTAAGTTTTCCCGTTGATGAATCACATCAGAAACTTCTCGATCATCGCGCACATCGACCATGGCAAATCGACGCTCGCGGATCGCCTGATCCAGCGTTGCGGCGGCCTCTCCGATCGCGAGATGGAGGAGCAGGTCCTCGACTCCATGGACATCGAGAAAGAGCGTGGGATAACCATCAAGGCGCAGACCGCATCGCTCCAGTACAAGGGCAAGGACGGGCAGGTCTACAACCTCAACCTGATCGACACCCCGGGGCACGTCGACTTCTCGTACGAGGTCTCGCGTTCGCTCTCCGCATGCGAGGGCGCACTGCTCGTGGTCGATGCAAGTCAGGGCGTCGAAGCCCAGACCGTCGCCAACTGCTACACCGCGCTGGACCTCGGCGTCGAGGTGTTGCCGGTCCTGAACAAGATGGACCTGCCGCAGGCCGATCCCGAGCGCGCGAAGTCGGAAGTCGAGGACGTGATCGGCATCGACGCGAGCGAGGCCATCCCCTGCTCGGCCAAGACCGGCATGGGCATCGACGACATTCTCGAGGCCATCGTGGCCAAGGTGCCGGCACCGCGGGGCAACCCCGACGCTCCCCTGCGGGCCATGATCATCGACAGCTGGTTCGACACCTACGTCGGCGTCGTGATGCTCGTGCGCGTCGTCGACGGCCACCTGCGCAAGAACGAGCGGATCAAGCTGATGGCCACGGGCGCCGCCTACGAGGCCGGCAGCCTGGGCGTGTTCACGCCGGCCACCCAGCCCCGCGATGCGCTGCATGCCGGCGAGGTGGGATACATCATCGCCGGCATCAGGGAACTTCAGGCGGCCAAGGTGGGCGATACCGTCACCCTCGAGAAGAAGCTGCCAAACAACGCCGGCCCCGCCACCGAGGCGCTGCCCGGCTTCAAGGAGGTGCAGCCGCAGGTATTCGCGGGCCTGTACCCGACCGAGGCCAACCAGTACGACAGCCTGCGCGACGCGCTCGAGAAGCTCAAGCTCAATGACGCCTCGCTCCACTACGAGCCCGAGGTCAGCCAGGCCCTGGGCTTCGGTTTCCGCTGCGGCTTCCTCGGGCTGCTGCACATGGAGATCGTGCAGGAACGCCTCGAGCGCGAGTTCGACCAGGACCTGATCACCACCGCGCCCAGCGTGGTCTACCAGGTCGTCAAGGCCGATGGCGAGGTCATCATGGTGGAGAACCCATCCAAGATGCCTGACCAGGGGCGCATCCAGGAGATCCGCGAGCCCATCGTCACGGTGCACCTGTACATGCCGCAGGAGTACGTCGGTCCGGTCATGACCCTGGCCAACCAGAAGCGCGGCGTGCAGATCAACATGGCCTACCACGGCCGCCAGGTGATGCTCACCTACGAGCTGCCGCTCGGCGAGATCGTGCTGGACTTCTTCGACAAGCTCAAGTCGGTCAGCCGCGGCTACGCCTCCATGGACTACGAGTTCAAGGAGTACCGCCCCTCGGACGTGGTCAAGGTCGACATCATGCTCAACGGCGACCGCATCGACGCGCTGTCGATCATCGTCCACCGTTCGCAGGCCCAGTACCGAAGCCGGGCAGTGGTGGCCAAGATGCGCGAGATCATCAACCGGCAGATGTTCGACGTTGCGATCCAGGCGGCCATCGGCGCGAACATCATCGCGCGCGAGACCGTCAAGGCGCTGCGCAAGAACGTGCTGGCAAAATGTTACGGCGGTGACATCAGCCGCAAGCGAAAGCTCCTCGAGAAACAAAAAGCAGGCAAGAAGCGCATGAAGCAGATCGGATCGGTGGAAGTCCCCCAGGAAGCGTTCCTCGCCATCCTCCAGGTGGAAGAGTGATGCCGGCGTTGACCGCCGCGGTGCTCGCGGCTTTCGTGGGGTATGCGCTCGCCTGGTACCTGGGGTTCCTCGAAGGCAACTTCGCGCTGCTGCTGTTCCTGGCCACCGTGGTCTCGGGGGTGTACTGGGTCGCCGAACGCCTGTACTTCCTGCCGCAGCGCCGCCGCGCGGCCGCCCGCCTGGCGTCCGAACACGAGCAGCGCAGCGCGACGCTGACCGCGCAGGGAATCGCCGCCCCGGCCGGCGGCGACCTGGCCCCGGCGCGCGAGCGCCTTCTCATGCAGCCCTGGTGGCTCGACTGGACCGCTGGCCTGATCCCGGTCATCCTGGTCGTGTTCGTGCTGCGGTCCTTCCTGTTCGAGCCCTTCAAGATTCCCTCGGGTTCCATGATCCCGACCCTGCTCGTGGGCGACCTGATCCTGGTGAACAAGTTCACCTATGGCCTGCGCCTGCCGGTCGTGCACACCCGGCTTACGCAGGGCAAGGCGCCCGAGCGCGGCGACGTCATGGTGTTCCGCTATCCGCCCAGGCCGAGCCTGGACTACATCAAGCGCGTGGTCGCCGTCCCCGGGGACGAGGTGGCCTACCTGAACAAGCGCCTGTCCATCAACGGAAGCCCGGTGCCGGTAAGCGCCATCGACGACTTCTTCGACCGCGAGTCCATGCGCTACTCCAAGCAGTTCGAGGAGCGCGTCGACGGCAAGCCGCACCGCATCCTGATCGATCCGGACCGCCCCGGCTTCATCCCGGCCGTGGAGGATTTCCCGCACCGTGAGCATTGCCGCTACAGCGTGGAGGGGGTGGTGTGCAAAGTCCCCGCCGGACACTATTTCATGCTCGGCGATAACCGCGATAATTCGCTGGACTCCCGTTACTGGGGGTTCGTGCCCGAGCGCAACATCGTGGGCCGCGCGTTCTTCATCTGGATGAACTTCGGCGACCTGGGGCGCATCGGAAGTTTCCGGTGAGCCGCGCCCCGCGCGGCGGCATGCAACGACAAAAGAGGAACGAGGTGGCAACATGAAGCAGGTGTCCAGGCGTCGCCAGAACGGCGTGTCCATCCTGGGATTGATGGTCGTCCTGGCACTGGGCGGCGGACTTTTCGTCCTGGGGGCCAAGATCGTGCCCACGTACATCGAGTACAAGGGCGTCGAGCGCGCGGCCGAGAAGGCGCGCAGCGGCCGCACGCCCGACGAGGTGCGTTCCATGTTCGACCGCGCTGCGCAGGTCGACAACATCACCTCGGTCAAGGGATCTGACCTCGACGTCACCAAGAACGACCAGGGCGAGGTGGTGGTGCGGTTCGGCTACGACAAGGAATTCTCGCTCGGCGGTCCGGCCACGCTCAGGATCCGCTACGAGGGCCAGGCGCCCTGATAATCACCCGGATGCCGCCTGCGCCGGCCGCCTCCGCGGCGTCCCCCCCCTCGCACGCCGCGCTCGAGGAGCGGCTGCAGCACCGTTTCGCCGACCCGCGCCTGCTCGCCCGGGCGCTGACGCATCGCAGCTTCTCGGCCGAGCACAACGAGCGCCTCGAGTTCCTGGGCGACTCGGTGCTCAACCTCGCCGTCTCCAAGCTGCTGTACCAGCGCCTGAATGACCTGCCCGAAGGCGACCTGTCCCGCGTGCGCGCCAGCCTGGTGCGCCAGGAAACCCTGCACCGCATCGCCGACGGCCTGGGCATTTCTGCCGGCCTGCGCCTGGGCGAGGGCGAAGCCCGCTCCGGCGGCAGCCGCCGGCCGTCCATCCTGGCAGACGCGCTCGAGGCGCTGGTCGGCGCGGTCTACCTCGACGCCGGCTACGATGCGGCCGAGGCCGTGGTGCTGCGCCTGTTCGCCGGCGTCGAGATCCGCCCGGAAATGAGCTCCGCCGCCAAGGATGCCAAGACCGAGTTGCAGGAATGGCTGCAGGGGCGCAAGATGAAGCTTCCCGCGTACCGCGTTGCAGCCACGGTGGGCGCGGCCCACCGGCAGACCTTCGAAGTGGTGTGCGAGATTCCCGACCTCGACCTGGCCGAACGCGGCATCGGCCCGTCCCGCCGCTCCGCCGAGCAGGCCGCAGCCGCCGCGATGCTGCAGGCGCTGAAGAACCGCAAATCCGCATGAACCCCGAAC
>DAIMZU010000230.1:0-5284 GCA_036733845.1 Ramlibacter sp. | reverse complement strand
GACCAACCGCTGAGCCGCCTCTTCCACCCCGTCCACCGCATTCCCCATCCACCATGGATCGCTATTGCCTGATGGGCCATCCCGTGGGACACAGCAAGTCCCCCTGGATCCACGCCCGCTTCGCCGAGCTGACAGGACAGGCCCTGGCGTACGACGCGCGGCTTGTGCCGCTGGACGGCTTTGCCGAGGCCGTCCGCCGCTTTGCCGACGAGGGCGGCCGCGGCTGCAACGTGACGGTGCCGTTCAAGTTCGAGGCGGCGACGCAATTCGCCTCCGTCCTGACGCCGCGCGCCGCGCGCGCAGGCGCAGCCAACACCCTCCTGCTCGTGGACGGCCGGGTGGCCCTGGCCGACAACACCGACGGGATCGGCCTCGTGACCGACCTCGAGCGCAACGCGGGCATCGCCCTGGCCGGCTGCCGGCTGCTCCTGGTGGGCGCCGGCGGCGCTGCCGCCGGCGCGCTGGGGCCGCTGCTGGAGGCGCGGCCCGCGGAGCTGCAGGTGGTCAACCGGAGCCCGGCGAAGGCGCGGGATCTGTTGCAAAGCCACGGTCCGCTGGCGCGGTCGGCAGGCGTCCGGTTCGAGGCCGGCGGGCTGGAGGAGGCCGGACAGGGCTTCGACGTCGTCATCAACGCCACGGCGAGCAGCCTGGGCGGCGGGAAGGTGCCGGTGGCGCCATCCGTGCTGCGGCGGGGCGCACTGGCCTACGACATGATGTACGGACCGGCGGCGCGCGGCTTCCTGGACTGGGCACGCGGCCAGGGTGCCCACGCGCAGGACGGACTGGGCATGCTGGTGGAGCAGGCCGCCGAGTCGTTCCGGGTGTGGCGAGGCCTGCGGCCGCCGGCGGCGCAGGTCCTGCAGGAGTTGCGGGCCCGGCTGGCGGAGCCGGCGCCTTGATCCGTCCGCTGCTGCGATGGGCGGTGCTGGTGCTGCTGGCGGCGCTGGGCCTGCAGCTGTATTTCGTTGCGCGCATCGCGCTGATGGCGGTCGTGGACCCGCAGTCCACCGCCTTCCAGCGTTCCGAGGCCTGGCGCCTCGCGACCGATGCGTCCCGTCCCTTTCGATGGCGGCAGGACTGGGTGCCTTATGCGGCCATTTCCGGGCACCTCAAGCGGGCGGTCATCGCGAGCGAGGACGACAGCTTTGCCAACCACGACGGGGTCGACTGGGAAGCCATCGAGAAGGCCTGGCAGCGCAATGCCCGGGCCGAGCAGCAGGCCCAGCAGCGTGCGCAATCTGCGCGGCGTCCCGCGCGCGCGCCCAAGGTGGTGGGCGGCTCGACCATCACGCAGCAGCTGGCCAAGAACCTGTTCCTGTCGGGTGAGCGCACGCTGCTGCGCAAGGGCCAGGAGATCGTCCTCACCTTCGCCCTGGAATCGCTCCTGGGCAAGGAGCGCATCCTGGAGATCTACCTCAACAGCGTGGAATGGGGCGAAGGCGTGTTCGGCGCGGAAGCCGCCGCGCAGCACTACTTCCGCCGCAGCGCCGCGCGGCTGTCGGCCTGGGAGGCTGCACGGCTGGCCGTGATGCTGCCCCGCCCGCGCTACTTCGAGCGTTTGCCGCAGTCGGAATACCTCACGCACCGTGCCGGGGT
Source organism: Ramlibacter sp. (assembly GCA_036733845.1). Classification (GTDB taxonomy): domain Bacteria; phylum Pseudomonadota; class Gammaproteobacteria; order Burkholderiales; family Burkholderiaceae_C; genus Ramlibacter. The sequence continues at coordinate 3,688 of DAIMZU010000230.1, read as the reverse complement.
GATCATGGGCCGCATGCGCGATGCCGCGCTACCCTGAGGCCGGCCCGCGGGGGCGGGCGAGGAAGGCAGCCAAGGTCTGGGTGTCCAGGACAGCAACCCCGTCCGGGCGGCCCACCGGATGCCGTGCAGGGGACGAATGCTTCACGTCCTGCCCCCGCGGCGGCTTGGCCGGAAGGCTGACGATCCGACCGGGAAGCCAGCGCTGCTTGCCCCAGCCGTCGACGACTTCAACGAGATTGCACAGGCTGAGGGTTCTCGTCCCGGCATCGTAGCGGACGGCCGTGAACCCGAATTCCCTGCCCCAGGCGCACCATTCGACCAGGGGGATGCGCGACGCCTGCTCGGCAAGGGCCTGCGGGAGGGGGATACGCAGGATGTCCCTGAAGTCGTCCGACAATTCGACCTGCAGCGGCGTCGCAGCGGACGGCGTGCGCTTGTCATCGACCCGGGAAATGTGAACGGACAGCGGCACATGGTCGTTGTCCTCGTAGTCCAGGACCTGGCTGCCAAGCGGCCGGGGCCAGACCTGGCTGGCCAGGATACGGTCGAGCTTCCATAGCTCGTGGGCGGCGTCACTGTCCTGGTTCAGCGGCGCGCGGAACCGGGCGATCTTGTCGCGCAGCACCAGGGACCGGCGGGTCGTCTGGTTGATGAAGTCGTTCTGGGTCGGGCTGGCCGTGCGCAGCGCTTCGATCTGCTCGAGGAGGCCGGGGAACAGCTGCACCTTGCGCCGCCACAGCGGAACGCCAAGAACCCGGTACAGCCGCTCCTGCTCGAAGTGCGCCTTGTAGTATTGGGCAGACTGGAGGTCGGTGAAGGGACCGTGGATGTTCTCGAGCGTCCTGCGACGCCGCATGCGCGCCGGCGATGCGAACCTGAGCATCTTGTCCGTGTTGTCGAACTCGCCCACGACGGGGGGCGCCTCGCCAGGTGCGTCGAGCGGAGCGGCTGGAGGCACCTGCACGCTCCGGCCTCGCCAGCAGCAGGAGAGCCATCGCAGGAGGGCAACTGGCGCGGGGGTACCGGCAGCCGGCGCGCGCGACGGACCTGACGCCCCACCCAGCTGCATTTCCTGCCCCCCGGCATCGTGCCAATCCGGATTTATAGGCCCGGCGACCCTTCCAAAGCCTGACCCAGACCCCCCGGAAAAACCCGCACCTGGCGCCGCAGGACCACGACGGTCGCCGGTCAGTCGGTCGCCTGTCGCAGGGTGGTCATCACCGGCCGCGTCACGACTTCCCGCAGGCCCCACCAGCCCGCGCCCAGGGCCAGCACTGCACCCGCCGCGGCCCCCAGCAGCGGCACGGCCGGCGAAGCGGACCAGGCGAAGTCGAAGGCATAGCGCGCCAGCGCCCAGCCGACGGCCGACGCGACCACGCTGGCCAGGAAGCCGGCCAGCAGGCCCACGCCGGCCAATTCGGCGCGCTGCACCTGCCGCAGCAGCGCGCTGCGGGCGCCGACCGCCCGCATGACGGCGAACTCGCGCGCACGCTCCTCGCGGGTGGCGGTGACCGCGGCGAACAGCACCACCAGGCCGGCAGCCAGGGTGAAGCCGAAGAGGAACTCCACCGCGCGGATGACCTGGTCCAGCACGCCCTGCACCTGCGCCAGGGTCGCCGACATGTCGACGTTCGTCACGTTCGGAAAGGCACGCACCAGGGCATTGTCGAAGCCGGGCGTGTCCGGCGCGCGGAAAGCCCCCATGTAGGTGGCCGGCACATCCGGCAGGCGGCTGACCGGATAGATCACGAAGAAGTTCGCGCGCATCGAGCCCCAGTCCACCCGCCGAAGCGAGGTCACCCTCACCTCGGAGGACTGCCCGCCGACGTCGAAGCGCAGGGTGTCGCCGAGTCCGATGCCCAGGGCCTCGGCCAGCCCCTCCTCGACGCTCGCGGTCCCCTGTTCCTCGGCTTGCCAGCGCCCCGCGACCACGCGGTTGTGGGGCGGCTGCTGCGCGCTGTGCGAGAGGTTGAACTCCCGGTCCACCAGCCTGCGTGCGCGGTCGCCTTCAAAATCTTCCGGCGACACGGTGCGCCCGTTGACGGCCACCAGGCGGCCGCGGAACATGGGGTACCAGTCGTAGCGCTGCACCCCGGCGGCCTGCAGCGCCTGCTGGAACGCCTGCTCCTGCTCCGGCATGACATTGATGACGAACCGGTTGGGCGCGTCCGGCGGGGTCGCCCGCTGCCAGCTGGCGATCAGGTCCGTGCGCAGCAGCACGAGCAGCACCAGGGCCAGCAGCCCGACCGCCAGCGCGCTGACCTGCACCACCGCGTAGGCCGGGCGCGCCGACACCTGGCGCGTGGCCAGCACGAGCCAGCGCGGCGCGGTCGATTCGTTGACCACGCGCCGCAGCAAGGCCACCGCGACCCAGCTGGCCCCCGCGAACAGCAGCACCGCACCCGCGAAACCGCCGACGGCGATCGCGCCCAGCTTCAGGTCACTGCTGGCCGCCAGGAGCAAGGCAGCGAACCCGGCAACGCCCACTCCCAGCACGGCCGCCGACGCGGGCTTGAGTCCGCCCGTGTCCCGGCGGATCACCCGCAGCGGCGGAACCTTGGCAAGCTGGAGCACCGGCGGCAAGCCGAACGCCAGCAGCAGCGTCATGCCGACCCCCAGTCCGAAGATGACGGGCCAGGGCCCCGGCGGCGGAAGCGCGGTCTCGACCAGCCCGGCCAGCAGCAGGACGAACACGAAGTGGACCGCGAAGCCGATCGCGACACCGAGGAGGCTGGCGCCCAGTCCGACCGTGCCGAACTCGACCGCATAGGCCCGCGCGATGGCCGACTGCCGCAGGCCGAGCACCCGCAGCATGGCGCAGTCATCCAGGTGGCGCGCGGCAAAACCGCGGGCCGCCAGCGCCACGGCCACCGCGCTGAGCAGCGCGGACAGCAGGGCGACGAGGTTCAGGAACTTGCCTGCGCGATCGAGCGTCTGCCGCATCTCGGGCCGCCCACCTTCGAGCGACTCGAGCCGAAGGCCGCGCAGCCCCTGGCGCTCGATGTGCGACTCGGCCCACCGGGTGAACCGCTCGACGGCGGCATCCGGGCCGGCGACAGCCAGCCGATGCGAGATGCGACTGGCCGGCTGGACCAGGCCTGTGGACGCCAGGTCGGACTCGTGGATCATCACGCGCGGCGCGAAGCTGCTGAAACCCGCGCCCCGGTCGGGCTCGACCACCACGATGCGCGTGATCCGCAGGCGGGCGTCCCCCAGCAGCAGGGGATCACCCGGCTGGAGCGCAAGCGCATTCAGCAGCGCCGCATCGACCCAGGCCTCGCCAGGCGCGGGCACGCCATCGGCGGGCGAGGCCGGCCCCTGCGGCTGTTCGCTCACCTGCAGGCGACCGCGCAGCGGGTACCCGGGCGCGACCGCCTTCAGGGCCACCAGCCGCACCGCGCCGCCCTGGGCGTCCGCGGCGCGTGCCATCGTCGGGAAATTGAGTGTCGCCACCGCCCGCAGCCCCAGCTCGCGGGCCTGGGCCGCGAACTGCGGCGGCGCCGGCTGGTCGCTCGCGACCACCGCGTCGCCGCCCAGCAGCTGCCGCGCGTCGCGCGCGAGCCCGCCCTGCAGCCGGTCGGCGAAGAAGCCCACGGCCGTCAGCGCAGCGACCGCCAGCGTGACCGCGACCACCAGCAGGCGCAACTCGCCGGCACGCAAGTCACGCCAGAGCGACCGCATGCCGAGC
>DAIMZU010000229.1:0-5288 GCA_036733845.1 Ramlibacter sp. | reverse complement strand
GGCACGGCCTTGCGCTCGACGGCCAGCTTGAGGATCCATTGCCCGTCGATGCTCTCGACCATGGCCCCGTGCTCCTCGCCGCGCGGCGGCACCCAGCCGGCCGACATCTCCTGCGAGGGACCACAGGGCTGGAAAGCCAGTCGCTGGAGTTCGGTTTCGAGCAGTTCCAGGGGCGGCGGCAGCCATTCTGGCGCGATACGGAAAGCAAGAAGGTTCTTGAAGAGGGCCATCGAAAACGGAGAGGGTGGAAAACGCAAAGGGGCGAGCCGCGCATTCTGCCCTGCGCGGCAGGGCCCGCTTCGGTGCGGCGGGCACGCAATGGCTGAGTTTTGTAACTGACGGGCCATTCGCTCGCCGCTGACAAGGGCTCGATCCATGTGCAGCTATGGTGGAGGCATGCCGACTCCCCGCGAAATCCTGCGCATGGCCTGGACCGCGATCCAGGCCTGGGTGGACGACTACGCACCCAGCATGGCCGCCGCGATCTCCTACTACACGGTGTTTTCGCTGGCACCGCTGCTGGTGATCGTCATCGCCGTGGCAGGCGCGATCTTTGGCGAGCAGGCCACCCGCGGCCAGATTTCCGAGCAGATCACCGGTGTCATGGGTCCGGACGGCGCCAAGCTGGTGGAGGCCCTGGTCTCCGCGGCCAGCGACACCGAGCGGGGACTCGCGGCGGGGCTGATCGGCGCGGTCGTGCTCCTCATCGGGGCGACAACGGTGTTCGCGGAGTTGCAGGCCGCGCTCGACCGCATCTGGCATGTACCGATGCGCCAGCGGCCGTCGGGGATCTGGGGCATCCTGCGCGCCCGCGTGCTGTCCTTCGGTCTGATCCTGGGACTCGCCTTCCTGCTGGTGGCGTCCCTGGTCGTGAGCGCCGGCCTGGCTGCGCTCGGCGGCTGGGCCGGGGCCCTCATGCCTGGCTGGGAAATCCTGCTGCACGTGCTCAATGCACTGGTGTCGCTGGCAGTGTTCACCGCGCTGTTCGCCATGATATACAAGCTGCTGCCGTCGACGCCGATCGCCTGGGGCGATGTCTGGGTGGGCGCCTTCGCCACCGCCCTGCTGTTCGACGCCGGCAAGTTCCTGATCGCCCTGTACATCGGCAAGAGCGGCTTCACCCAGACCTTCGCCGCGGCCGGCGCCCTCGTGCTCCTGCTCGCCTGGGTGTACTACGCGGCGTGCATCTTCCTGATCGGGGCCGAGTTCACCAAGGTCTATTCCGATGCGCGCGGATCGGGCGCCGCGGCACGCGCGGACCGCCTGTCGCGGCAGGAGCAGAAGGAGTGCCTCGACGCCAAGGCGGTCGAACAGGGCGAAATACCTCCAAGGGAATTATCTTGATTTGAAGTATTTGTAGGTAGTAAGCTTGACGGCCACGGCGGTTGACAGGCGCTCGAACAGGTCCGCTGCGAACTGCCCCCGGAGTTCCCGCCGAGGCTGTGGAAGTCGGTGCGCCAGGGCATGCAGCTGCACGCGCGGCACTTCCTCGCGGGCCTGCGGACCTGATCCCCCGTGGGCGCCTTCTCGCTCAGAAGCCCGCGACCAGCCCGTCGCGCCGGGAGTCGCTGGCGCAGACGTAGCCTTCGGTCTTCGGATCGCCCGCGCGCCAGATGAACTGGCCGGCACCGAAGTCCTGGTAGTTGTCGTTGATCACCTCGACGCGGTGCCCGCGGTTCTGGAGTTCACGCACGACGCCGGCATCCAGCTGCTGCTCGACGTTGATCTCCATGCCCTGGTTGAAGCGCCAGCGCGGTGCGTCGCAGGCGGCCTGCGGGTTCTGGCCGTAGTCGACCATGCGCACCACGGTCTGCACATGGCCCTGCGGCTGCATGTTGGCCCCCATCACGCCAAAACTCATCACCGGCTGGCCGTCGCGGGTGAGGAACGCGGGGATGATGGTGTGGAAAGGCCGCTTGCCCGGCACGACCTGGTTCGCCCCCGCCGCCAGGCTGAAGCCATGGCCGCGGTTCTGCAGGCTGATGCCGAACTGCGGCTCGACGCAGCCCGAGCCGAAACCCATGTAGTTGCTCTGGATGAAGCTGACCATCATGCCGTCCTCGTCGGCCGCGGTGAGATAGATCGTGCCGCCCTTGGCCGGGTTGCCGGCGCCGAAGTCCTGGGCCCGCTTCATGTCGATCAGGCGCGCGCGGCTGGCCAGGTAGCCGTCATCCAGCATCTGGTCCGCCGTGACCTCCATCGACCCGGGTTCGGCGACCCAGCGGTAGGTATCGGCAAACGCCAGCTTCATGGCCTCGATCTGCAGGTGCTGGGAGTCGGCCCCGTCCACCGGCATGCCTCGCAGGTCGAATTTTTCGAGGATGCCCAGCGCCAGCAGCGCTGCGATGCCCTGCCCGTTCGGCGGGATCTCGTGCAGGGTGTAGCCGTGGTAGTCGCGGTGGATCGGCTGCACCCATTCCGGCTGGTAGCCGGCCAGGTCGGCGACCGTGAGGCTTCCGCCGTGCTGGCGCGCGAAGGCTTCGAGGGCCTGGGCGATCTCCCCCGAGTAGAACGATGCGCCGCGGCTCTCGGCAATCGCCCGCAGGCCGCGCGCCGCGGCCTTGAACTGGAACAGCTCGCCTACCCGGGGCGCGCGCCCCCAGGGCAGGAAGGCCTGGGCGAAGCCGGGCAGCGCGCCCAGCTCGGGCGTGGCCGCGGCCCACTTCTGCTGGACCACGACGGGCAGCAGGTACCCGCGCTCGGCGATCTCGATCGCGGGCTCGAGCAGGTCGGCGAAGGGCAACCGGCCGAAGCGCTCGGACAGCGCGACCCATCCCGCGACCGCTCCGGGGACGGTGATGCTGTCGATGCCGCGCTTGGGCGGCGCGGTCGCGGCGTTGCCGTGGCGGCGCCGGAAGAAGTCGGGTGTCCACGCAGACGGCGCCCGCCCCGAGGCGTTCAGGCCGTGCAGCTGCTGGCCGTCCCAGAGGATGGCGAACGCGTCGCTGCCCAGGCCGTTGCTCACCGGCTCGCAGATCGTCATGGCCGCGGCGGCGGCCACCGCCGCGTCGACGGCATTGCCGCCCCGCGCCAGCATGCGCAGGCCGGCCTGGGCCGCGAGCGGGTGCGAGGTGGCGACGGCGTTGCGCGCGAAGACGGGCAGGCGGGTGGTGGGATACGGGTTGTGGAAGTCGAAGTGCATGGGGCTGTCGTGTCGTTTCTGGCACCGATTATCCGACGGTCCCATGGATCGGCTGGCGCCTTCTCAGGCCGTAGACTCGGCGCATGAGGCAGCAGGACATCGAGCCCTTCTTCGCGACCTTGCGCGCGGCCAACCCGAACCCGGTCACCGAGCTCGAGTACACCAGCGTCTTCGAGCTGCTGGCGGCGGTGCTGCTGTCTGCGCAGGCCACCGACGCCGGCGTGAACAAGGCCACGCGCAGGCTGTTCCCCCTGGCACCCACCCCGCAGGCCATGCTCGCGCTCGGGCTGCCGCGCCTGGAGGCGCACCTGCAGACCATCGGACTGTTCCGCACCAAGGCGCGCAACCTGCTGGAAACCTGCCGGATCCTGGTGGAGCGGCACGGCGGCGTCGTGCCACGGACCCGTGAGGAACTGGAGGCCCTGCCGGGCGTCGGGCGCAAGACGGCCAACGTGGTCCTGAACGTCGCCTTCGGCCAGCCCACCATGGCGGTGGACACGCACATCTTCCGGGTGGCCAATCGCACCGGCCTGGCACCGGGCCGCAACCCGCTCGAAGTCGAGATGCGGCTGCTCGACCGGGTTCCGCCGGCTTATGCCGTCGACGCGCATCATTGGCTCATCCTGCATGGGCGCTACGTGTGCGTGGCGCGAACCCCCCGCTGCTGGGAATGCAGCGTGGCGCGCTGGTGCGATTTCGAGCCGAAGACGCCGCCGCCCCGACGCGACTGACACGGCCACGCGTTCAATCCATCGGCCAGCCGCCCCCGAGCGCCTGCACCAGCGACACCGCCGCGACCTGCCGCTGCGCCTGCAGCTGAACCAGCGCACGTCGCGCAGCCTGCGAAGTCGCTTGCGCATTGATGACCTCGGTAAAGCCGACCTGCCCGGCCTCGTAGCGGCGCATCACCTGCTGCTCCACGAGCGCCGCCGCCTGCGCGGCCTCCTCGCGCAGCGCGACCTGCGCGGCCAGGATGCGACCGCCAGCCAGCTGGTCCTCCACCGCGCGAAAGGCGGCAAGCACCGCCTGCCGGTAGCGGGCGGCGGACTCCTCCACGCCGCCCGCCGCACGCTCGATCCGCGCATCGATGGCGCCGCCATCGAAGATCGACTGAACCAGCGAGGCGCCCAGCGCCCACACCAGCGTCCCCGCGCTGAACAACTCACCGACCGCCGCTGCGCCGAGCCCCGTCGATCCCGACAGGCGCAGGCTGGGGTACCAGGCCGTGCGCGCGAGGCCCAGTTGCGCGTTGGCCTGGGCCACCCGGCGCTCGGCGGCAAGCAGGTCCGGACGGCGCAGCAGCAGGGTCGACGGCAGGCCGGCCGGCACCTGCGGCACGCGCACTTCGGCCGCTTCGGCGGGGGGCAGCGCAAAAGCCGCGGGCGCTTCACCCGTGAGCACGGCGAGCGCATGCTCCAGCTGCTGGCGCTGGCGCTGCAGCCCGAGCAGCTCTGCACGCGTATTGGCAAGCTGGGTGCGGGCCTGCAGCACGTCCGTGCGGGCGACGATGCCGGCCTCGTAGCGGTTCGATGCGATCTGCAGCGAGCGCTCGTAGCCGGACAGCGTGCGCGCGAGCAGCGCGATTTCGGCATCGAGGCCGCGCAGGTTGAAGTACGCGACCGCCAGTTCGCCCTGCAGCGACAGCCGTGCAGCGGCCAGGTCGGCCTCGCTCGCCTGCTCGCCGGCACGCGCGCCCTCCGCGCTTTGGGCCAGGCGGCCCCAGAGGTCCGGCTCCCAGCTGGCGCCGATGCCCAGGTCGGCGCTGCCGCGGCTGCCCCGGCCACCGCTGGTCGCGCCGCCGCCACGGCTCGCCCCGGCGTCGAGCACCACCGACGGAAACAGCGACGCCCGCTGCTCCGCAACGAGTGCGCGGGCCTGCCGGTAGGCCGCGACCGAGGCGGCCAGCGTCGGATTGGCCGCGTCGATGCGTGCCACGAGCCTGTCCAGTTCCGGGTCGTCGAAAGCCCGCCACCAGGCCCCCGCTGAAGGCGCCGCCACGCTCTGGGTCGGGACCCAGGCGCCGTCCGCATGGCGGAAGGCCGCCGGGACCTGCAGCGGGGGCAGCGGGGGCGATGCCGGCACCGGCGGGGGCCGCTGGGCGGCGCAGCCGGCCAGCAGGAGGACGGCCAGGACGAGGGGAATCGGC
>DAIMZU010000228.1:0-5291 GCA_036733845.1 Ramlibacter sp. | reverse complement strand
TCCCTGAAGCCGCCGTGGAAGCGCTGGGGCGGCAAGGGCTGCGCTTCGAGGAAGCGCAGGTCGTCCTCTGCGTTTTCCCATTGGGCCACCGGTTTGGCGATGTTGCGGCAGTGTGGCGCGCCCTGTGCACGGCATTCGATCTCACGCACCAGGATTCGACGGCCGGCGCAGGTGCTCAGGTAGCCCGAGCTATAGCCCACTTCGGTCCAGCACACAGCGTGATTGCCGATGCCGTGGGACGCCACGTGCGCCTCGTCTTCCAGCGAGTTCTTCCACAGCCAGTCGCCGACGTAGTTTTCGTCGGCGAGGTTGATCGGTCCCTGCCGGTTGATCTCCGGCAGGACATAGCCCTGCAGCGCGTGCAGCACGGCGCCTGAGCGGACGATGTCGTCGATGGAGCTGTTCGGCGGCGCGACCCGCAGGGCGAGTTCCGCGTCACGGCATCCCGCGGCGTAACCGATGCGGGTGAGCAGGCCGCGGGCGGTGTCCCAGCCGAGCGACGCGATCAGCTCATCGCGCAGGCTGGCGAAGGCCTCGGCATGCATCAGCAGCATGCGGCGTTCATCGAGCCAGATCCGGCCTTCCTGCGGATTGAAGCGCAGGCGCGAGCTGAACTCGCGCAGCGTCGGCAGGTGAAGGTCGGCGACGACCGAGGGGACGGGTATGCCGGGCTTATCAGGCAGGCGGGCGCGGATGGACATGTCGAAATCTATGAACTTTCTGCACCCCCGACAAGAGGAGTTTCCTGAAAAACTGAATTCAGGGTTCCCGATCACGACCGGTGGACCCCCTCGCGGGCGCGCAGACCGCCTCTCAAGGACCCATATGCCCTCGGATCGTCCTCTGTCCTAGGGGCTTTCCCGAGGTACGCCGCGATCGCGCGCAGGCGGGCACATGTCTTGCGGAACCAAGGTGTGTTTGACGCAATTCGACAGTCGTTCTGAGGCTCGAAAGGAACAAGGAAGCAATGGCAGCGATATCAAACCTGGGTTACGCCGTTTTCGGCGTGAGCGACCTCGCGGCATGGGAGCACTTCGCCGTGGACCTCATGGGCTTCCAGGCGGGCCGCCGCGAAGAAGGCCGCATGCTCGCCTTGCGGATGGACGCGCACGAGCAGCGCATCGTGCTCGAACGCGGCGACGAGGATGACCTGCGCGCAGCCGGGTGGCAGTTCGATTCGGAAGACCAGCTCGAGAGCTTCGTGGCCGGCGTGCGCGCCAAGGGCGTCGCGGTCGAGGCCTGCAGCCCGGCGCGGGCGAAGGACCGGCGGGTCGAGAAACTCTATTCCATCGACGATGCGGACGGCTTCCGCCACGAGTTGTACTTCGGCCCGGTGATCGCGCCGGCAGCCCGTGCATTCCGGTCGTCCGTGCTCAAGGGACCGGGATTCCGGACCGGTCCGCTGGGCCTGGGGCACCTGCTGCCGCGCGCCAAGGACTACGCAGCGACGGTGAAGTTCTACCGCGAGGTGCTGGGCCTGAAGGTCTCGGATTACATCCGCGAGGAGATCGGCCCCGGCATGGTGGCTGACGCAACGTTCTTCCACGCCGCCACCGGTCGACATCACTCGATCGCCACCGCCGGGTTTCCGTCGCCCAAGATCCTCAACCATGTCATGGTCGAAGTGCATGACATGGACGACGTCGGCCTTGCCTATGACCGCTGCGTGAAGGCGGGCTGCACGATGACGCTGGAGCTCGGCCACCACCCCAACGATCGAATGTTCTCGTTCTACGTGCGCACACCGTCGGGATTCTCGATGGAGTTCGGCTGGGGCGGAATCGTGATCGATGACGCCGATTGGCAGGTCATCACCTACGACAAGATGAGTGATTGGGGCCACAAGCGCAACCAGCCCCGGCCCACCTCCGTCCCTCCCGCCAGCGCCGCCTGAAGCGATGCCGCTGGATCTGAACCGACCTCATTCATCCCCCCCAGAGGAGACCCGAAGAATGTCCGCCGTCCTCAAACCCATTGCCGGCGCCGAGCCGAGCGCCGACGAACTGGTGCTGCGTGCGCGCGCCATGGTTCCCTGGCTGCGCGAGCAGGCCGATGCTGTCGAGAAAGCGCGCCAGGTTCCGCACGCCACCATCCAGAGTTTCATCGACGCGGGCTTCTTCAAGGTGCTGCAGCCCCGCCGTTGGGGCGGATGGGAAATGAGCCCTGAAGTGTTCTGGCGCATCCTCATGGAGCTGGGGCGTGGCTGCAGCAGCAGCGCCTGGAACATGATGATCCTGGGCGTGCACCAGTGGGAGTTCGGCCACCTCGACCCGCGTGCAGGCGATGACGTCTGGGGCCAGGACGATTCGGTCCTGATCGCCTCGAGCTATCCGCCGGTCGGCACGGTCACACGGGTCGAGGGCGGCTACATCCTGGATGGACGCTGGCCCACATCGAGCGGCACCGACCACGGCGAGTGGGCCTTCATCGGCGGGCTGGTGCGCGATGACAAGGGCGTGCCGGTGGACCGCTATTCGTTCCTGGTGCCGCGCACCGAATACGAGATCATCGACGACTGGTTCACCTTCGGACTGTGCGGCACCGGCAGCAAGAGCCTGATGATCCGCAAGGCCTTCGTTCCGGAGCATCGGTGCCACAGCATGGTCGATTACGCCCACAGCGATCGCGGCTCGATGTACTACTGGCCCTTCAGCCAGGTGTTCTACGGATCGGTGTCCGCCGTCATCTGTGGCTACGGCCAGGCCGCGATCGATCTCTACACCGAGCAGATGACCGTGCGCAAGGCGACAGGCACGGGACTTGCGGTGAACCAGAGTCCCTACGTGCGCGACCGGCTCGCCAATGCGGTCGTCAAGGTCAATTCCGCCAAGGCGCGTCTCTTCCAGATGATGGCGGAAACCACCGCCACCGTTCAGGCGAGGCAGCTGATCTCCATGGACGACCGCGTGCGGCACCTGTGCGAGATTGCCCATGTGGGGCGCGATGTCGAGACCGCCGTGCTGACCTTGTACAAGGCGACCGGGGCGCGCGGCGTCTACAGCAGCAACCCGATGCAGCGGGTGCTTCGGGACACGCTGGCGGCGGCCAACCACATCACGCAGAACGCGGACGACATCTCGGGATGGCTGGGCGCGCACATGCTGGGCGGCGAGTTGCCTCCGCTGATCTTCACCCGGCCCGCGCCCGCTGCGGCCTGACCGTACCCCCCCAACGACGAACTCAAGGAGAACGATCCCATGCCCGACTTCACCGAAGCCTCGACCAGCCAGTTCGCACGCATCCGCGAGGGTGAGCTCGACCTCCAGATCCACTACAACGATACCGGCGGCAGCGGTCCGGCCGTCATCATGATGCACGGCTCCGGCCCGGGCGCTTCCGGCTGGTCCAACTTCCATCGCAACGTCGACGCTTTCGTCGCCGCCGGCTTCCGGGTGATCCTGCCGGACAGCCCGGGCTGGAACAAGAGCGACCCGATTGTCGTGCGCACTGGCTCGCGCGGCGTGATCAACGCGGCGGCCGTCAAGGGCCTGATGGATGTCCTGCGCATCGACAAGGCGCACCTGGTGGGTAATTCGATGGGTGGCGTCAATGCGCTGAACTTCGCGCTGGCCTATCCGGAACGGCTCGATCGCATGGTGATCATGGGTGGCGGCGGCGTGGGCCAGAGCCTGTTCGTGCCGATGCCACCCGAAGGCATCAGGCTGATCCAGGCCTTGTACCGGGAGCCTACACTGGACAACCTCCACCGGATGCTCAATGTGTTCGTCTTCGATTCGAAATCCCTCACGCCGGAGCTGGTCCAGGGGCGGTTCGACAACATGATGAAACATCGCGAGCACCTGGAGAATTTCGTGACCAGCATGGACGCGAACCCACGCCAGGTTCCTGACCTGAGCGGGCGGCTCGGGGAGATCAAGGCCAGGACGCTGGTGACCTGGGGCCGCGACGACCGCTTCGTGCCCCTGGACAGCGGACTGCGCCTCGTCTGGGGGCTGCAGGACGCCGAACTGCATGTGTTCAGCAAGTGCGGCCATTGGGCGCAGTGGGAACATGCCGAGAAGTTCAATCGGCTCGTGACCGCGTTCCTCCAGCACTGAAGGCTGCGTGCAATTCGGAGCCGCCGAGCTGCACCTGATTTGACAACCGAACCACGATTTTTCCAAGGAGACAGACATGCCGGACCGAATCGCACCCCGCCACCTGCTGCGCACGCTCGCCGCAGCCATCCTGCTGCCCGCCGCCGCTGGCGCGAGTGCCCAGAACGTGATCAACATTTCGAGCTGGGTGCCGCCCAGCCACCACATCAACACGACCATCAAGGCCTGGTGCGCCGAAGTGGAGCAGGGGACTTCCAACCGGGTCAAATGCAACATGCTGGCCAAGCCGGTGGCGCCCCCCCATCAGTCCCTCAATGCCGTGCGCCAGGGCGTGGCCGATGCGTCCTTCACGGTCGTGGCCTACAACGCCGAGCCGATGAATGTCGGCATGGTGCTGAGTGTGCCCTTCGCCATGGGTCCGAACGCCAATGGCGAGCGGGTGTCAGTGGCGCTGTGGCGCGTCCTGCAGCCGCACCTGCTGCGCTCCGGTGAGTGGAAGGGCGTCAAGCTGCTGTCCACCGGCGCCGGCAGCCCGAACCAGATCTACTCCACCACCCAGCCGCTGCGGTCCCAGAACGACTTCAAGAGCAAGAAGGTGATGGTGGGCAACAAGCTCGGCGCGGACATCGTGACCGCGTTCGGTGGGCAGCCGATCGTGAAGCCGGCCAGCGACCTCTACCAGATGTTCTCCGGCGGCATCGTCGACGCAGCCTTCAACCCGATCGAAACGGTGAAATCGTTCAAGGTCGACCCCTTCGTCAAGCATGCGACCCTGGTGCCCGGCGGCGTCTGGATGGGTTTCGGCTCCTTCTACATCTCCGAGGCGAAGTGGAACAGCCTCTCGCGGGAAGACCAGGCCGTCGTCGAGAACGCATCCGGTGAGAAGCTGTCCCGGCGCTGGGGTGGCGCCTTCGATGCCGAGGACCGCGAGTCTCTCGAAGTGATGCGCAAGAGCGGGGCCCAGGTGGTGACAGCGTCCGACGAGTTCGTGCGCCAGATGGTTGCGGCTTCCGCGGACATCGGGCGCCAGATGATCGTCGCAGCCCGTGACAAGGGCCTGGCCGAACCCGAGAAGGTGCTGCAGCAGTTGCGCGCAGAGGTCGATCGTGTCGCCAAGCAGCCCTGAGGTCGCGCATCCGCTGCCGCAGGGCCCCACAGGACTCGGTCCAGGCGCTGCAGCGGCCGCTCCCAGCGGCGGGCTGACGCACCTCTGGCGCGCCATGCGCCTGGGTG
>DAIMZU010000227.1:0-5299 GCA_036733845.1 Ramlibacter sp. | reverse complement strand
GTGCGAGAGTACGTGCGGAACGAATTGCTCGCCGACATTCTCAAGAGGCGCGAAACATACGCCGACTTGGTGAACGCCGAAAAGAAACGTGCGAAAGAGCAAGCACAACGCAACGACGAGGCGAAGCTGCGTGCTGCCGTGGATGCGTTCCGAAGGAAGGCCAGTGAGGAGGCTGCCAGCGCGCTCACCAAGCTGGGGGTGAGAGTTTCCCGTGAAGCGATGGAAGAAGCCATTTCAAAATCCATCAACGACAACAGTCCTGACCTCGGATTGAAGGCGTCCGTCGATTCGCAGAAAAAGAAAATCCTGATCAGCCAGACTTATCCGGACAAGGCGTTCGCTGACATCATTCATCAGATGCTGGTATTCAACGATGTCCCGCCAGAGGACATTTTGTACACCAATTGCGACGATGAAGTGTGCCGCGTTCCCGAAGGGCGTGCCGTCTACGATTACCTCCGCGAGTTCTTCGTCGAGAGCTACTCCACACAGAAAATTTTCGTTCTGTTCGTAACCAGCGAGAACACGAAAGTATCTTGGGGTGCCATCACGGAAGTTGGCGCATCGTGGATTACCAAGGTCGACCACAAGATTTTCAATGTTCATCCCTTCCGACCAGAGCATCCACTCAACGACGAAATGCAATGGCAGAGCACCAATCGCGTGGAACCGACGAGGGGGGATCTCTGGATGATCAAACTGAACGCAGACATTTTCTGCCAGAAGATCGAAGCGGTTTGTGACGCTCTCGGGTACAGGAAAAAGACGCGTGCCAAGAACATGGATCATCTTGGCACACTCGTCTCCATCAGGAACGTGTGAGACGCAATATGTCAGTGAAACCAGCAGCCAACGCATGGATCGCCATCGACCACGGCCTCAGTATTGATCTCAGGCTTGCGCCCTACACGCTGGTCTTGAAGGGCGATCGCTCGCTGTATCAGGGTATTGCCGAGGACGATTGGGTACTCATCTTGAACACTGCCAGCGAAGTCGTTCGCGCCGGGCGTGTTCTGCGGGTTCGTTCCGATCTCGAAACCACCACGATCTTTTTCGACCGGGTGGCTTCCGCCGACGCACCCATGCCAGTCGCCACCGTTTCACTGGCTCCGCCATCATCGGGAAGCGTCGGTCGCATCCAGTGGGAGGAGTTCGTCACGGCCTTGTCCGCGGCGCTGCACCAGAGCGTGGACATGGTATCGCCGGTCGAGGATCGGGCCTACATCCGCGAATTGCTGCAACTGGCAGTGATGGATGACCTGCTCGGCCCAGCGGGTGGCCCCCACGAGCGCATCGTGGACATGGGCGTGCGCGATCGTTATCTGGTCGGCAAGCTGGCACCGCGTGAGGATGCCCAGGGTGGTATCGAAGGGCTGGAAGGTCCGCTGGCCGAGGACGAGGTCGAGGAACCCACCGACCCTATCGTGCCCGGCCAGCACGAACCCGGTGCAGAGTTTGGGACGGCGACCGGACGGGTGGAGCCTGAGTCCGACTCCGCCGACGAGATCGACGCCGCCAGCAATCAGTCGCTAGTGCCGAGCAGCTTCGGCATGACCTTCTGCATCAATGGTGATGCAGAGCGTATCGAGATTGAGGCGCGTTGGGGTTGCTACGAGCGGGTTCCGAACGAGGAGCACGAGCTGACGCGGCCCAACGGACAGAAGGCCAAGGTCTGGCAACGCATCCCCTGCGGCGGGAAGCTGGTGCTGCCGCTCGCCGAAGGCGTGATCCCCCATCAGGCACCGGACGCGAATCGTCCGGCGGTGCGGATACAAGGTTCCATCCGTGCCAAGAACGCCAACGGCGACCGGTTGGTGACGCTGTTCCTGATCAACGCTCAGGAGGAGCCCGACACCAACCGTGATTCCGCGTGGCTGTTCCAGCCAGAACTGATCGTGCGCGCTGAAGCAGAAGCGCCCAATAGCGCCATCTTCCGTCGCCGCCCCGTGCTGGATGCCGACGGCATGGACGCCGAGCGCGAGTCGTTGGAAATGATCTACCGCAACCGCGTGGAGTTCGCTGTCGGACATGGCGTCGCCGTCCACGCCGAGACGGCGGACGACGTGACCTTGGCCACCGAAGTGCGCACCACAGTGCTGCCGCAATACGAAGTGCAGGTCACGGAGACGCCGGGACTCGATGCCGCAGACCGACCGGCGATGAAGGAGATGGTGGCGAGCGGTCTGCTCGACATGCAGCGCCTCGCCACACTGGGCGTCGATGAGTTGGTTGCCGCCCTGAACGTACTGACGAAGGACTACGCGGCGTGGATCGCCGAGCAACGCGTCCGCATCGGCAAGGACGTGGTCGGGTATGACACTTCGGCTGCACAGGCGCTGGATCGGTGCAAGGAAATCCAGGCGCGCCTGCAGCAAGGCATCGACACGCTGAAGAACGACGAGAAGGCGCTGGCGGCTTTCCGCTTTGCCAACAAGGCGATGGCGATCCAACGTGTGCGCAGCCAGTACGCGCTCGAAGTACGGCGAGGCCGGGACGTCTCCGTAGATCAGTTCGACCTGCCGAAGAACCGCAGCTGGCGTCCTTTCCAGTTGGCGTTCCTGCTGTTGTCGATTCCGTCGCTGGCCGATCCAACGCATCCGGATCGCGTGCAGCCCATGGAATCCCATGCCGATCTGCTGTGGTTCCCCACCGGTGGTGGCAAGACCGAGGCCTACCTGGGCGTGGCGGCGTTCACGATGGCGATCCGCCGTCTACAAGGAAAGCTCGGCGGCTACGACGCCTCGCGCGGTCTGGCCGTGATCATGCGCTACACCCTGCGCCTGCTGACCTTGCAGCAATTCCAGCGTGCCACTGCGCTGATCTGCGCGATGGAAGTGTTGCGGCGCGAGGCGTTGGCGGCTGGTGATTCGTCCTTGGGTCATGAGCCTTTCAGCATCGGTTTGTGGGTGGGCAACAAGGTGACGCCGGGCACGACCGAGGACAGTCATCGCGCCATCGAGGACATCCGCAATCCCGGCAGGAACCACGCCGGGGCCACGTCTCCCGCGCAACTGACCAGTTGTCCGTGGTGCGGCTCCGACATCGCGCCGGGACGCGAAGTGGATGTGGACAAAGATCAAGGGCGCACCTTGGTCTATTGCGGCGACAAGAAAGGCCGCTGCGAGTTCTCTCGCGGTAAATCCGTCAAGCTGCCGCACCCCGGCATCCCGGTGCTGACAGTGGACGAAGAGATCTACCACCGCCCGCCGACGATGATGATCGCCACCGTGGACAAGTTCGCCATGATGGCGTGGCGCGGTCAGGTGCGCACACTGTTCGGCCGGGTGAACCAGGAGTGCGAGCGTCACGGCTTGCTTTGGCCCGGCTGCGAATGCAATACCGGGCACCGGGCGACCAAGGGGCTGCCTGCTGCCGCAGTGAAGCGCATCCCCCCCATTCGACCGCCCGATCTGATCATCCAAGACGAGTTCCACCTCATCAGCGGGCCGCTGGGCACGATGGTCGGTCTGTACGAGTCCGCCGTCGATGAACTGTGCGGGTGGACGCTCAATGGAAAGACGGTCAAACCAAAGATCGTCGCGTCCACGGCGACGGTGCGCAAAGCCAAGGAACAAGTGAACAACGTGTTCATGCGGCGCGTGTCGGTGTTCCCACCGCATGGCTTGGACGTGGAGGATAACTACTTCTCCGTGCAGCGTCCGATCGAAGAGCGACCCGGACGACGTTATCTGGGCGTGTGCTCTCCGGGCAGCTCGCGGCCTGCGATGCTGATCCGCGTCTATACCGCCTTCCTCACCGCAGCCCAAGCCCTGTTCGACCGCTTCGGCGAGCCCGCCGATCCGTACATGACGACGGTCGGCTACTTCAATTCACTGCGTGAATTGGGCGGGATGCGGCGTTTGGCCGAGGACGACGTGCAGACGCGTTCCTACCGTGTGCAGATGAGCATGGTCGAGCGGCCCGCGCTCGCCCAGCGCAGCGTCAACAACATCCGCGAGCTGACCTCTCGCGTTTCCAGTCAGGACATCCCGAAGTACCTCGACGATCTGGAGGTCAAGTTCAAGGCCACGTTCGACGCAGCCGCAGGGAAGTACGTGACGAAATGGAGCGAGGGCGACACTCGTGCGATCGACGTGGTGCTGGCCACCAACATGCTGTCGGTCGGCGTGGACGTGAACCGACTGGGCTTGATGGCGGTGAACGGCCAGCCCAAGGGCACGGCGGAATACATCCAGGCCACCAGCCGCGTGGGCCGTTCCTTCCCCGGCTTGGTCTGCACGGTGCTCACGTGGGCGCGCCCGCGCGACCTCTCGCACTACGAGACCTTCGAGCACTACCACGCGACCTTCTACAAGCATGTGGAAGCGCAGTCGGTGACGCCGTTCTCGCCGCGCGCAATGGATCGCGGCTTGACCGGCGCACTCCTCTCATTGATGCGGCTGGAGAACGACGCCTTCAGCCCGAACGTGGGCGCGGGCGAGTTGGACAAATCCGACAAGCCCGAGATCACCGAAGCCATCGACGTGCTGGTGAGGCGGGCTTGGAACGTCAGCGAGACGACCACCATCAAGAGTCTGGCCGAGCGCGAACTGAAAGAGCGCGCGGACGAATGGGCGAAGGAAGTGAGCGTCCCCGGTCGCACGCTGGCCTACGAAAAACGTGGCGCACAAGCGGCGACGATGGTCGGCCTGGTCAAGTCGCCGGGCATCCATGCATGGGACAACTGGACGGTTCCGATGTCGATGCGTGAGGTGGAGCCGGGCGTGCGCCTGATCATGAACACGGGGCACATCTCGGACGACCACGAATGGAAGCCGCGTCCGGTGCCGAAGGACGAGGACTGACCATGACCACCAATAAAACACCCGTCGGGGAAGTCCGTCCCAGCCAACTGCTCTGGACATACGGGCCGGGCGCGCTGATCGACCTGCCGAGCCTCTCGGTGGTGACGCTGGGCATCGACCAGTGGGAAAAAGACAGATGCCAGCCCATCGGCGAGCCCCGCCTACTCGCTGCCGTCCGCAAGGTTCTCGGGTCGCAGGTGGAAAACCTGCGCGTGCCACCGTTCCAGAAGAGCGAACTCGTCGATCCGTGGTCGGCGGAGGCAAACATCGGTGTTCCCGTCCGCCCGTTTCCGCGCTGGATGCGTTGCGTGAAGTGCGGTCTGCTGTCGCCTTTCGACGCGGGGCTGTTCGAGATCAAGGAAAACCGCTTCCGTCCGGAACGAACCCGGTTCGTCCACAAGGGATGCCGTGGCTCCAAGGGCGATCATCCTGCGAAGGACGCCGATGCCGTGCCGGCGCGTTTCCTCTTGGCTTGCCGTGACGGCCACCTCGAC
>DAIMZU010000226.1:0-5303 GCA_036733845.1 Ramlibacter sp. | reverse complement strand
CATCTACTCCATCGAGGACCTGGCCCAGCTGATCCACGACCTCAAGAACGTCGCACCGCACGCCTCGATCAGCGTGAAGCTGGTGTCGGAGGTCGGCGTCGGCACCATCGCGGCGGGCGTGGCCAAGTGCAAGAGCGACCACGTGGTCATCGCGGGCCATGACGGCGGCACCGGCGCGTCGCCGTGGTCGTCCATCAAGCACGCGGGCAGCCCCTGGGAGATCGGCCTGGCCGAGACCCAGCAGACGCTGGTCCTCAACCGCCTGCGCGGGCGCATCCGCGTGCAGGCCGACGGCCAGATGAAGACCGGCCGCGACGTCGTGGTCGGTGCGCTGCTCGGGGCCGACGAGTTCGGCTTTGCCACCGCACCGCTGGTGGTCGAGGGCTGCATCATGATGCGCAAGTGCCACCTCAACACCTGTCCGGTGGGCGTGGCCACCCAGGACCCGGTACTGCGCAAGAAGTTCGCCGGCAAGCCGGAGCACGTGGTCAACTACTTCTTCTTCGTCGCCGAGGAAGTGCGGCAGATCATGGCGCAGCTGGGCATCCGCCGCTTCGACGACATGATCGGCCGCACCGACCTGCTCGACATGAAGAAAGGCATCGCGCACTGGAAGGCGCGCGGGCTGGACTTCAGCCGCCTGCTGGCGCAGCCGCGGGTGCCCGCCGAGGTCCCGCGCTTCCACGTCGACGCGCAGGACCACGGACTCGAGCGCAGCCTCGACAAGGTGCTCATCGAGAAGTCCCGCGCCGCCATCGAGCGGGGCGAGAAGGTCCAGTTCATCGAGGTGGCGCGCAACGTCAACCGCTCGGTGGGCGCCATGCTGTCCGGCGCGCTGACCCAGGCCCATCCCGAGGGCCTGCAGGACGACACCATCCGCATCCAGCTCGAAGGCACGGGCGGACAGTCCTTCGGCGCCTTCCTGGCCCGCGGGATCACGCTGTACCTGATCGGCGACGCCAACGACTACACCGGCAAGGGCCTGTCCGGCGGCCGCATCGTGGTGCGCCCCAGCATCGACTTCCGGGGCGAGGCAACCCGCAACATCATCATCGGCAACACCGCCCTGTATGGCGCGACCACTGGCGAGGCCTTCTTCAGTGGCGTGGCCGGCGAGCGCTTCGCGGTGCGCCTGTCGGGCGCCACCGCGGTGGTGGAGGGCACCGGTGACCACGGCTGCGAGTACATGACCGGCGGCACCGTCGTCGTGCTCGGCAAGACCGGCCGCAACTTCGCCGCCGGCATGTCCGGCGGCGTGGCCTACGTCTACGACGAGGACGGGCAGTTCGCCTCGCGCTGCAACACCGCCATGGTCTCGCTCGAGAAGGTCGCCGCGTCGGCCGACCAGAAGGCGGCGTCGGGGCGCACCCGCCTGCACGGTGGCACCACCGACGAGGAACTCCTCAAGCGACTGCTGCAGGAGCACAACCGCTGGACCGGCAGCAAGCGAGCGCGTGAACTGCTCGACACCTGGGCCGACGCCCGCCAGAAGTTCGTGAAGGTCTTCCCGAACGAATACAAGCGCGCGCTGGTCGAGATGCACGAGCGCGAAGTGGTCGAGGCCAGCACGGGCAACAACGCCGTGGCCGCGGTGCACGACGGCGTGGCAGCGGCCTGAAGCCGGAAACTGGTTCAACTCATTCCAGAAAGAAGAACATGGGCAAGGTCACCGGCTTCATGGAGTACGAGCGCGTCGAGGAGGGCTACAAGCCCGTTCCCGAGCGGATCCGTCACTACAAGGAATTCACCATCGCGCTGGACGACAAGGCGGCGCAGCAACAGGGGGCACGCTGCATGGACTGCGGCATCCCCTTCTGCAACAGCGGCTGTCCGGTCAACAACATCATCCCGGACTTCAATGACCTGGTCTATCGCCAGGACTGGCAGGACGCGTTCGCGGTGCTCGACTCGACGAACAACTTTCCCGAGTTCACCGGACGCATCTGCCCCGCGCCCTGCGAGGCGGCCTGCACGCTGAACGTCAACAACGAACCGGTGGGCATCAAGTCCATCGAGCGCGCGATCGCCGATCGCGCCTGGGCCAACGGCTGGGTGCAGCCGCGCGTGCCGCGCGTGCGCACGGGCAAGAAGGTGGCGGTGGTGGGTTCGGGCCCGGCCGGCATGGCGGCCGCGCAGCAGCTGGCCCGTGCAGGGCATGACGTGACGCTGTTCGAGAAGAACGACCGGGTCGGCGGCCTGCTGCGCTACGGCATCCCCGACTTCAAGATGGAGAAGCACCACATCGACCGCCGCGTCGAGCAGATGAAGGCCGAAGGCGTCACCGTGCGCACCGGCGTCATGGTGGGCCAGCTGCCCGCCGGCTCACGCGTCACGAACTGGGCCAAGGAGACCATCACTCCCGAGCAGCTGCAGAAGGACTTCGACGCCGTCCTGCTGTCCGGCGGCGCCGAGCAGTCGCGCGACCTGCCCGTGCCGGGCCGCGACCTCGACGGCATCCACTTCGCGATGGAGTTCCTGCCGCAGCAGAACAAGGTGGTGGCCGGCGACAAGGTCAAGGGGCAGCTCCGCGCCGACGGCAAGCACGTCATCGTGATCGGCGGCGGAGACACCGGCAGCGACTGCGTGGGCACCAGCAACCGGCACGGCGCGGCCAGCGTCGTGCAGTTCGAGCTCATGCCGCAGCCACCCGAGCACGAGAACAAGCCCCTGACCTGGCCCTACTGGCCGTACAAGCTGCGCACCTCGTCCAGCCACGAGGAAGGCTGCGAGCGCGAGTTCGCCATCGCCACCAAGGAGTTCATCGGCGAGAAAGGCAAGGTCACCGGCCTCAAGACCGTCCGCGTCGAGTGGAAGGACGGCAAGATGGTCGAGGTCGCCGGCTCCGAGCAGACCCTGAAGGCCGATCTCGTCCTGCTCGCCATGGGCTTCGTCAGCCCCGTCGCCACCGTGCTGGAATCCTTCGGCGTCGACAAGGACGCCCGCGGCAACGCCCGCGCGAGCACCGATGCCGACGGCGGCTACGCCACCAACGTGCCCAAGGTCTTCGCCGCCGGCGACATGCGCCGCGGCCAGTCCCTGGTCGTCTGGGCGATCCGCGAGGGCCGCCAGGCGGCGCGCGCGATCGACGAATTCCTGATGGGGACGTCGGACCTGCCGCGGTAAGGCTTGAAATACGAGCGCAAAGGCCCTTTGCGCTCCGGCTGTTCATCCCCCACCGAAGAGGCTCTGTATCATCGGGGATTACCCGAGCATGAACGAGCCCACGCCTGCCCCCGATCCCGCCGTCCTGGTCGAATGCCGCGACCTGCGCTTCGGCTACGGCGACCGGCGGATCCTCGACGGCGTGAGCTTCACGGTGCCGCGTGGCAAGGTGACCGCTCTGATGGGGGCGTCGGGCGGTGGCAAGACCACGGTGCTGCGACTCATTGGCGGCCAGGTAAGGGCCCAGCAGGGGCAGCTGCTGTTCGATGGGCAGGACGTGGGTTCCCTCGGGCGGGATGCCCTGTACGCGGTGCGCCGTCGCATGGGCATGCTGTTCCAGTTCGGGGCGCTGTTCACGGACCTGTCTGTTTTCGACAACGTTGCCTTTCCCTTGCGCGAGCACACGCGCTTGCCTGAAGCGCTGCTGCGCGACATCGTGCTCATGAAACTCGATGCGGTGGGCCTGCGCGGCGCGCGTGACCTCATGCCCAGCGAAATCTCGGGAGGCATGGCCCGGCGCGTCGCGCTCGCGCGCGCCATTGCGCTCGATCCCGAGCTGATCATGTATGACGAGCCCTTCGCCGGCCTCGACCCGATCTCGCTGGGGACTTCCGCGCAGTTGATCCGCCAGTTGAACGACACGCTGGGCATCACCAGCATCGTCGTGTCGCACGACCTCGACGAGACCTTCCGCATCGCCGACCAGGTGATCGTGCTGGCCAACGGGCGCATCGCGGCCCAGGGCACGCCCGACGAGGTCCGCGGCTCGCAGGATCCGCTGGTGCGCCAGTTCGTCAACGCCGAGCCCGAGGGACCGGTGCATTTCCACTATCCGGGGCCCACCGTGGAACAGGACTTCGGCGCGGGGCTGGGGCCATGAGGTTCTGGCATCCCGCCGACATCGGCTGGGCCGTCCGCCTGAAGTTGGCCGACATCGGCCGCGCGGCGCGGCTCTTCGTGCGCCTGCTGGGCCTGATCGGGCCCAGCCTGCGGCGCTTCGGCCTGGTGCGCGACCAGGTCCACTTCCTGGGCAACCACTCGCTGGCCATCATCGCCGTGTCCGGCCTGTTCGTCGGATTCGTCCTCGGCCTGCAGGGCTACTACACCCTGCAGCGCTACGGCTCGTCCGAGGCGCTGGGCCTGCTGGTCGCCCTCAGCCTGGTGCGCGAACTCGGGCCGGTGGTGACCGCGCTCCTGTTCGCGGGACGCGCAGGCACCTCGCTGACCGCCGAAATCGGCCTGATGAAGGCGGGCGAGCAGCTTTCGGCCATGGAGATGATGGCGGTGGACCCCGTGCGCCGCATCCTGGCGCCGCGGTTCTGGGGTGGCGTCATCGCCATGCCCCTGCTGGCCGCGGTGTTCAGCGCCGTCGGCATCATCGGGGGCTGGGTGGTCGGCGTGCTCATGATCGGCGTCGACCCCGGCTCCTTCTGGAGCCAGATGCAGGGCGGCGTCGACGTCTGGCGTGACGTGGGCAACGGCGTCGTCAAGAGCCTGGTCTTCGGCTTCACGGTGACCTTCGTGGCCTTGCTGCAGGGCTTCGAGGCCCATCCCACGCCCGAGGGGGTCGCGCGCGCCACGACGCGCACGGTGGTCGTGTCCTCGCTGGCGGTGCTCGGTCTGGACTTCATCCTGACCGCGATGATGTTCAGCATCTGAACGAGAGAGTTACATGGAACGTTCCAAGAATGACGTGTGGGTGGGCCTGTTCGTGCTGCTGGGCGCCGCGGCCATCCTGTTCCTGGCGCTTCAGTCGGCCAACCTGCTGAGCCTGAGCTTCCAGCCGACCTACCGCGTGGTCGCCAGGTTCGACAACATCGGCGGCCTCAAGCCCCGTGCGGCGGTGCGCAGCGCCGGCGTGGTCGTGGGACGCGTGGAGTCCATCACCTTCGACGACAAGATCTTCCAGGCGCGGGTCACCCTGGCGCTGGAGAACCGTTTCGCCTTTCCCAAGGACAGCTCGCTGAAGATCCTCACCAGCGGGCTCCTGGGTGAGCAGTACATCGGCATCGAGGCCGGTGCGGAAGAGGCCAGCCTGGCGCCGGGCGATACCATCGGCAATACGCAATCGGCCGTCGTGCTCGAGAACCTCATCGGCCAGTTCCTGTACAACAAGGCGGCCGAAGGGCCCGCTCCTGCCC
>DAIMZU010000225.1:0-5304 GCA_036733845.1 Ramlibacter sp. | reverse complement strand
CCCCTGCTCGACCCTGCCCGCGCGCGCGACGAGGTCAGCCGCCAGTGGGACGGCGACATCCTGCGCCAGCTCACCGACTACATCGCCATTCCTGCCAAGTCCCCCGGCTTCGACAAGGACTGGGCCGCGCACGGCCACCTCGAGACCGTGCTTCGCAATGCCGCCGCCTGGGTCGAGGCGCAGAAGGTCGAGGGCCTGAGGCTCGAGATCGTCCGCCTGCCCGGGCGCACGCCGGTGCTCTTCTTCGAAGTGGACGCCACCCGCCCGCTGGCCGAAACCGCCCAGACCGTTCTGATGTACGGCCACCTCGACAAGCAGCCGGAATTCACGGGCTGGCGGGCCGACCTGGGTCCCTGGACCCCCAAGTACGAGGACGGCAAGCTCTATGGCCGCGGCGGCGCCGACGACGGCTATGCTGTCTATGCCAGCATCGCGGCGGTGCAGGCCCTGAAGTCCCAAGGCGTGCCGCACCCGCGCATCGTCGGACTGGTCGAGACCTGCGAAGAGTCCGGCTCCTTCGACCTGCTGCCGTATGTCGATGCGCTGCGGCCGCGGCTGGGCGATGTCGGCCTGGTGATCTGCCTCGATTCGGGCGCCGGCAACTACGACCAGCTCTGGCTCACCACCTCCCTGCGCGGCATGGCCAGCGGGACGCTCAAGGTGCAGATTCTCACCGAGGGGGTGCATTCCGGCGACGCCTCCGGACTGGTGCCCTCCAGCTTCCGGATCATGCGCCAGGTGCTCGACCGCCTCGAGGACAGCGCCACCGGCCGCCTGCTGCCCGCCAGCTTCCACTGCGAGGTTCCCGCACAGCGGGTGGCGCAGGCCCGCGCAACCGCTGCGATCCTGGGCGACGAGGTCTACAAGCGCTTTCCCTGGGCGCACTACGACTGCGGCGGCTCCACGGCCTTCGCGCTGCCCACCACCACCGACCCTGTGCAGGCTTTACTCAACCGTACCTGGACGCCCACCCTGTCGGTCACCGGCGCCGACGGTTTCCCGACGCTGCAGGATGCCGGGAACGTCCTGCGGCCCTACACGGCGTTCAAGCTCTCGCTGCGGCTGCCGCCGGTGGTCGATGCGGCCAGTGCCGTCCAGGAACTGAAAACCCTGCTCGAGGACAACGCGCCCTACCAGGCCCGGGTGACCTTCGAGCCCTCCGGCGCCGCCACCGGCTGGAATGCCCCCGAAGCCACCCCGTGGTTCGAGCAGGCGCTGCAGCACGCTTCGCAGGCCCACTTCGGTGAACCTTGCGGCTACATTGGCCAGGGCGGAACGATCCCGCTGATGAACATGCTCAGCGCCGGCTTCCCGACGGCCCAGATGATGGTCTGCGGCGTGCTCGGTCCGCGCAGCAACGCCCACGGACCCAACGAGTTCCTGCACGTGCCCTACGCCAAGCGGCTCACCGCCTCGGTGGCCGACGTGATCGCGCGCATGCCCTGAGAGGGGTTGAACGAATCGCATGGACGCGCCCGACTCCACCCTGTCCACCTTCACCGCGGCCGATGGCGACAACCTGGCGGTCCAGGCGTGGCCAACGCCGCGTGGCGTCGTGCGTCGCGGCGTGGTGGTCATCGTGCACGGACTCGGCGAGCATGCGGGGCGCTACGATGCCCTCGCCCGGCGCCTGACCGCCTGGGGCTTCGCGGTGCAGGGCTACGACCAGGTGGGGCATGGCGAGTCGGGTGGCGCCCGCGGGCGCCTGCCCAGCAGCCTGCGCCTCATCCAGGACCTGGGCGACATCATCGACAGCGCTCGGCGCCGCATGCGGCCGCACGAGCGGCTCATCCTGCTGGGGCATGGCATGGGCGCGGTCGTCGCCGGCTGCCTGCTGATGCTGCGGGACGTCCGGGTCGACGCGCTGGTGCTGTCGGCGCCGGCCTTCCGGCCGGTGTTCAGCCGATGGCAGCGGCTGGTGCTGCCGGCGCTGCTCTGGTGCGCCCCCGACCTCCGTCTGGGCAACGGCGTCGCGCCCGAGGCACTCGCGCGCGATCCCGACGTGGTCGATGCCTACCGCGCCGACCCCCTCGTCCACGACCGGACAACCGCGCGCCTCGCCGCATTTCTCGCCATGTCCGGCCCGCGCGTGCTGGCGCGCGCGCCGCACTGGCGCTGGCCCACGCTGGTCCTGTGGGGTGGTCGGGACTGCATCGTCGATCCCGCAGCCGTCCGCGCCTTCGCCGACACCGCACCGCGGCCCCTGGTGACGGCGCATTGCTTCGACGACATGTTCCACGAGGTCTTCCACGACATCGATCCCGAGCCCGCCTTCGAGGCGCTTCAGGCGTGGCTGGACGGGCGGTTTCCGGTCAGGCCGCCGCAGCCGGACGGTGCCGCCGCTGGTGCACCGCCAGCCAGGCCAGAAGCACAGCGCAGACGACCACCGGAACCAGCGATCCCCAGTTCAGCAGCCGCCAGCCCTGCGTCGTGACCAGCACGCCCGAGGCCAGCGAGCTGACCGCCAGGGTGGCGAAGACGAAGAAGTTCAGCGTGCCCTGGGCGCGGTCCTTTTCCTGCGCGGTGTAGGCCGACAGGGACAGGGTCGTGCTGCCGGTGAACAGGAAATTCCATCCCACGCCCAGCAGGAACAGCGCCACCAGGAAGTGCCGCAGTTCCAGCCCGGCCAGGGCCACCACGATGCAGCCCGCCAGCAGCAGGACGCCCACCCCCATCACGGGGAGTGCGCCGAAGCGGCGGATCAGGTGCCCCGTGAAGAAGCCGGGGGCAAACATGCCGATCACGTGCCACTCCAGCACCAGCGCGGCGTCCGAGAACGGCAGCCCGCAGGCCTGCATGGCCAGGGGCGTGGCTGCCATCAGCAGGTTCATGACACCGTAGCTCAGGGCGCCCGCGAGCGCCGCCACGATGAACACCGGCTGCCGCATGATGGCCCCCAGCGGCCTTCCGCCTGCCGCGCCGGGCTGCGGGGGCGGCGTGGCCGGGAAGTGCACTCTTGCCATGATCAGCATGCCCAGCAGGGCCACGCCCGCGAGCGCCAGGTAGGCGCCGGCGAAAGGCACGGTGGTGAGGTCCCGCGTGCGCGCCGCGAGGTTGGGGCCGATCACCGCCCCGAGCAGGCCGCCGGCCATGACCAGCGAGACCGCCTTCTCGCGGTGCTGCGGCCCCGTCAGCTCGGCCGCGGCGAACCGGTACAGGTTGGCGTTGGCGTTGTAGTAGCCGGCCACCACCGTGGCCAGGCACAGCAGCCAGAAGTTGCTGGTGACCGCCGCATACGCGCACAGGAGCGCCGAGGCCACGGCGACCGCCAGCCCGGCCTGGAATGAGCGCTGGCGCCCCAGGCGCTGCTGCGTGCGCGCCACGATCCCGGTGGACAGCGCCCGCCGACCACATACCCCATGACCGGCAGCGTCGCCATCCAGCCCAGCGGCGCGAGAGCGAAGCCGACCAGCCCGTTGATCGCGATGAAGGTGACGTTGTTGGTCAGGAACAGGCCCTGCAGGAGCGACAGCAGCCAGAGGTTGCGATTCATGGGCGGGTTCCGGACAACAGGAGGAAGGACAGTGCGGCCAGCGGCGCGGTTTCGGCTCGCAGCACCCGCGGCCCCAGGGTCACGGGCTGGAAACCGGCGGCCATGGCGGCGGAAAGCTCGTCCCCCGTGAGTCCGCCTTCCGGTCCGGAGAGCAGGATAACCGGGCTGGCCGCATCGTTGCAGGCCTGTGCCAGCTCGCTGGAGCCGTCCGCCAGGGACAGAACCAGTTTCTGCGCATTCCCCGGAAGCGGCTGCGAGCACCAGCGCGGGAAGTCAAGGACCGGTGCTACGGCGGGAATGCGGTTGCCGCCACACTGTTCGCAGGCAGCGACCGCGATCGCCTGCCAGTGCGCCTGCCTGCGCTCGGCGCGTTCGCCCGACAGCCGCAATACGCTGCGCGCCGTCGCCAGGGGCTGGATGCTGGCGGCACCGAGCTCAGCGGCTTTTTCGACGAGCCAGTCCATGCGGTCGTTGGCCGGCATGCCCAGCGCGAGGTGGACCACGCGGCCGGGTGCGCGATCCTCGGGGTGGTGCGTGCCGACCTGCACCGATACCTCGCTGCGGCCCATGCGCTCGACGCGCGCGTCCCATTCCCCTCCCGTGCCGTCGAAGAGCGTCAGCCCGTCACCGGGCTGCAGCCTGAGCACCTGCACGTGGCGCGCGGCACCGGGCGGCAGGAGCCGCGTCTGGCCGGCGGACAGGGGGCCGGGGCAGTGCAGGCGCGGCACGGGCGGCTCAGAGACGGCCGAAGGCGTAGCCGGACACCGCAGCCGTCCCCTCGACCTCGTCGACCACCTGCAGCAGCGGCGCGAGTTCGCGGTAACGGCCCGCCGTGGCGCGGATGTAGGCGATGAAGCGGGGGGCGTCCGCCAGGTAGCGCGGCTTGCCATCGCGCAGGGTCAGGCGCGCAAAGATTCCCGCGACCTTCAGGTGGCGCTGCAGCCCCATCCATTCGACCGCGCGCCAGAACTCGCCGAAGTCCCGGTCGACCGGCAGGCCGGCTTTGAGCGCCTTCTGCCAGTAACGAACGGTGATGTCGAGCACGAACTCCTCGTCCCAGCTGATGAAGGCATCGCGCATCAGGCTGGCGATGTCGTAGGTGATGGGTCCGTACACCGCGTCCTGGAAGTCGAGCACGCCCAGGCGCGGCTCCGTGGCCAAGGCCGGCACCATGAGGTTGCGGGGCATGAAGTCGCGGTGAACGAAGACCTGTGGCGAGGCGAGGTTGCGCGCGACGATGAGCCTGAACTGGGACTGCAGCGTCTCCTGCAGCCGGCCCTCGACTTTCGCGCCGCGGTGGCGCTGGAGGTACCAGTCGGGGAACAGTTGCAGCTCGCGCAGCAGCAAGGCCTCGTCATAGGGCGGGAGTTCACCCGGCCGCGAGGCCAGCTGCCATGCGAGCAGCGCATCGACGGCCCGGAGGTACATCGCCTGGTTGGCCGCCGCGTCGTCCAGGTCGAGGTCCTCGATCATGGTGCGCGCACCCAGGTCGTCCAGCAGCATGAATCCCTGCGGCGCGTCCCATTCGTGCACCTGCGGCACGTGCAGGCCGGCCGCCGCCATCAGGCCGGCCACATGGACGAAGGGACGGCAGTCTTCCTTGTCCGGCGGCGCGTCCATGATGATGAAGCTGCCGCCCGCGCGGGTGTCCGCGCGCAGGTAGCGGCGGAAACTGGCATCGGCCGAGGCGGGCCGCAGCGTCCCCGGCAGCAGGCCGTGGCGGGAGGCGATGGCCGCGAACCAGTGCTCGAAGCGTTGCCGCCGTTCGGGATCCGGCCAGGACACGGGTTCGTGCGCGGACGGGGCAGGGG
>DAIMZU010000224.1:0-5322 GCA_036733845.1 Ramlibacter sp. | reverse complement strand
GCCCCACCTGTTCCGCCGGTTCAGCCAGGCGGACGCCTCCGTCTGCCGCACGCATGGCGGCACCGGGCTCGGCCTGGCGATCTCGCGCGAACTCGCAAGCCTCATGGGCGGCGACATCGAGGTGCGCAGCCGGCTGGGCGAGGGTTCGACCTTCACCTTCTCGGCGGCCTACGAGCGCGCCATTGGCTCCGCCCCCGCCTTGCAGCAACAGGCACCTGCCGCGGACTGGTCTGCCGCCCGCGTCCTGCTCGTCGAGGACAACGAGATCAACCGCATGGTTGCGGTCAGCCTGCTCGGAAAGCTGGACATCACCCGCATCCACGAGGCGCAGGACGGGCGCGAGGCGGTCGAGGCCTGCGCCACCGGCTCCTTCGACCTGATCCTCATGGACTGCCTGATGCCGGTCATGGACGGCTACGAAGCGGCACGTGTCCTGGTCAATACCGGCTGCCGCACGCCGATCGTGGCGCTCACCGCATCCGTTGGCCCCGACGAGCAAAGGCGATGCCGCGAGGCGGGGATGCGCGGCTTCGTGTCCAAGCCTGTCCAGCTCAACGATCTTCGGGCGGTGCTGGCCGAATGGCTCCACCCACAGGACGACGAAGCGCCGGCCGCGACGCAACTGGCCTGACCCGGGATGTGGAGAATCGAGGCATGCTCCAGTACGCCTCCATTCCCGTCACCCCCTTCGCCCAGAACTGCTCCCTGGTCTGGGACGATGCCAGCCGCCGGGCGGCCATCATCGACCCCGGCGGCGATCTCGACCGGCTCCTCGCGGAGGTCGCCCGCCGCGGCCTCGTCCTGGAGCAGATCTGGCTGACCCACGCGCATATCGACCATGCCGGCGGAACGGGCGAACTGGCGCGGCGGCTGGGCATTCCGATCGTCGGGCCGCATCCGGCCGACCAGTTCTGGATCGACGCCCTGCCGCAGCAGAGCCGCATGTTCGGCTTTCCCGAGGCCGAGCCCTTCACGCCGACGCGCTGGCTGCACGACGGCGACCAGGTCGAGCTTGCGGGCCATGTGCTGGATGTGCGCCACTGTCCCGGCCACACCCCTGGGCATGTGGTGTTCCACTCCCCCGAGCTGCAGCGCGCGTTCGTGGGCGACGTGCTGTTCGCCGGCAGCATCGGCCGCACGGACTTTCCGCAGGGTGATCATGCGACGCTGATCGCCAGCATCACGCAGCGGCTGTGGCCCATGGGCGACGACACCGTGTTCATCCCCGGGCACGGGCCGGAAAGCAGCTTCGGCAGGGAGCGCCGG
This sequence comes from Ramlibacter sp., assembly GCA_036733845.1. GTDB lineage: Bacteria > Pseudomonadota > Gammaproteobacteria > Burkholderiales > Burkholderiaceae_C > Ramlibacter. The sequence goes on along the minus strand of DAIMZU010000224.1, from coordinate 4,056 downwards.
ACGAACCCCTACGTCGGCGGAACCTGAACGGCGGGCGGCTGGTCAGCGCAGGATGGGGATGCCCGGGCTGGACTGTGCGGGGCTGGCCTGTGAGCGTGGGGGCGCGGCGCCGCCGGAGGCCACGGCTTTCTGGTAGAGGTCCTGCACGCGCGGCACGTTCTCGCGCAGGCGGCGCAGGCGGTCAGGCCCGGTGGGATGGGTCGACAGGAAGGCCGGCCCGGACTGGCCGCCCGAGAGCTGCCCCATCTTCTCCCACAGCGACACCGACGCTTCCGGGCGGAAGGCCGAGCGCGCGGCGAGTTCAAGCCCGACCAGGTCGGCATCGACCTCGTCCTCGCGGCTGAAGCGCAGGGTCAGCAGCTGCGTGCCGACGTTGGCCGCCACGTCGCCGAGCTGCCCCAGCCCCAGCACCTGCGCCAGCACGGACAGCCCGATGCCGGTGCCCTGGGTCTTGGCGATGCGCGCGCGGGCATGCTCGCGCAGCGCGTGCGCCATCTCGTGGCCGATGACCATGGCGAGCTCGTCGTCGGTGGCGCGCAACTGCTCGATGAGGCCGGAGAACACGGCCATCTTGCCGCCGGGCATGACGAAGGCGTTGACCTGCTTGCTGCCCAGCACGTTCACCTCCCAGCGCCATCCCCGGGCACGGTCATTCCACTGCGGGCTCTGCGGGATCAGGCGGGCGGCGATCGCGCGCACCCGCTGCAGTTGCGGATGGCCCTCGGGGGCGACCGCGCCCTGCTGGCGGGCCTGCGCCATCATCTGCGCGTATTCCTTGGCGGCGGCGGCTTCGAGCTCGCCAGCAGGCACCAGGTTGCGGAAACGCGAGCCCTCGTCCACCTGGACCTGGCCGAGCACCGGGCTGGCCGCGGCGGCCCCGGCAGCGAGCAGGAAGGCCCGCCGCGGAGTCCACGGCGAATGCGCCGAGGGCGTGGCACGGTTGGCGGCGGCGTAGCAGAGCTGGCACATGTCCGGATGATAATGAGCACCACTGCTGCCCATGTCAGACAACGTCACAACTCAGCCCCGGACCGGGCGCCTCGAGGGCTGGGGCGCCGCCCTGCAGGTCTATCTCGAACCCGCCACCTGGCGCATGCTGTTCCTGGGCTTCGGCGCGGGCCTGCCGCTGCTGCTGGTGCTGGGCACGCTGAGCTTCCGCCTGCGTGAGGCCGGCATCGACCGCACCACCATCGGCTATCTGTCGTGGGTGGGGCTGGCCTATGGCTTCAAGTGGGCCTGGGCGCCGCTGGTCGACCGGCTGCCGCTGCCGGTGCTGACCCGCTGGCTGGGCCGTCGTCGCAGCTGGCTGCTGGTGGCGCAGGCAACGATCGTGCTGGGGCTGGTGGGCATGGCCCTGACCGACCCGCGGGCGCATCTCCAGGCCCTGGTGCTCTTCGCGGTGCTGGTGGCCTTCGGCTCCGCCACGCAGGACATCGCCCTGGATGCCTACCGCATCGAGTCGGCCGACGTGCAGCGCCAGGCCGCGCTGGCTGCGGCCTACCAGACCGGCTACCGGCTCGCGATGATCTGGTCCGGCGCGGGCGTGCTCTGGCTGGCCGCGCGGGCAGAAACCGCAGGGGCGGCCGGTGCCTACCAGCAGGGGGCCTGGACCCTCGCCTACCTGGTGATGGCCGGTTCGATGGCGGTCGGCACGCTCACGGTGCTGCTCTCGCCCGAGCCGATCCGCAAGGCCATACCGCCATCGCGCAACGTGGCCCAGTGGCTGCGCGAAGCGGTGGTCGAGCCCTTCGCCGACTTCATCCGCCGCTACCGCTGGCAGGCCGCCCTGGTGCTCGCGCTGATCGCGGTGTACCGCATCAGCGACGTGGTCATGGGCATCATGGCCAACCCGTTCTATGTCGACATGGGCTTCACCAAGGATGAAGTGGCTGCCGTCACCAAGCTGTACGGCGTGGTGATGACGCTCGTGGGCAGCTTTGTCGGCGGCGTGCTGGCGCTGCGCATTGGGGTGATGCGCGTGCTGATGCTCGGCGCGCTGCTGAGCGCGCTCACCAACCTGCTGTTCGCCTGGCTGGCTACCCGCGGCAACGACGTGCAGGCCCTGGTCTTCGTGATCTCGGCCGACAACCTGGCCTCCGGCATCGCCACGGCGGCGTTCATCGCCTACCTCTCCAGCCTCACCAACGTGAGCTACTCGGCCACCCAGTACGCCCTCTTCAGCTCGATCATGCTGCTGCTGCCCAAGTGGCTCGCAGGCTTTTCCGGCCGCTTCGTCGATGGCTTCGGCTACGAGACCTTCTTCATCGCGACCGCCTGCCTCGGCGCCCCGGTGATCGCCCTGGTGGCCCTGGCCGCGCGGGTGCGGCCAGCGTCACCGCGCTGACCCCGCCTTCACGCATCTTTACCTGGGCGACACGGCGGGGGCACCCGGGCACGCCAGGATCGCAGCAGCCCCCCGGCCCGAAGCGATACGATGAGCCCATGCAGCAGCTGCTGATGATCGAAGACGATGCCCGCCTCGCGCAGATGGTGGGCGAGTACCTCCAGCGCTCGGGGTACACGGTCACGCATGCGGCGGACGGACGTTCGGGGTTGGCGCTGCTCGAATCGCCGCCGGCGGAGGGGCTGCCGCAACTCGTCATCCTGGATCTGATGCTGCCGGACATGGATGGCCTGGAGGTATGCCGGCGCCTGCGTGCCATGCCCTCCGAGGCGTCGCGCGTGCCGGTCCTCATGCTGACGGCCAAGGGCGATCCGATGGACCGGGTCGTCGGGCTTGAAATGGGCGCAGACGATTACCTGCCCAAGCCCTTCGAGCCGCGCGAGCTGCTCGCGCGCATCCGCGCCGTGCTGCGCCGGCGCGAGGATGCGGCGCCGCCGGCGCGGGTGATGCGCTTCGGCTCGCTCGAAATCGACCGCGACGCGCGGCGCGTACGCGTGGGCGAGCGGCCGGTCGAGCTGACCTCGCACCAGTTCGACCTGCTGGCGGCCCTGGCCGAGCGGGCAGGCCGGGTGCTGACCCGCGAGCAGATCATGGAAGCCGTGCGCGGCCGCGAGCTCGAAGCCTTCGACCGCTCGATCGACGTGCACATGGGGCGCATCCGGGCAGCCATCGAGGATGACCCCAAGGTCCCGCGGCGCATCCTCACGGTGCGCGGCGTGGGCTATGTCTTCGCCCGCCAGCAGGACTGAAGGACCCGCCATGCCGCTGTACCTGCGCATCTGGCTGGCCGTGATCGCGGCGGTGGCGGTGGTGGCGTTGGCCTTCGGCTGGCTCTGGCAGGCCAGCATGGAAGATCGTCCCCTGCGCGAGGTGATCGTGCGGGGCGCCGATGGCGAGGTCCTGGGGCGGGCCGCGGGCCGGCCGGCCTACGTGCCCGGCCAAGGGCTGGAATTCGCCCTGGCCATGAAGGACGGCAACACCTTGTACGTCCAACTGCCGCCGCGCGGCCACCATGGCGGAGGACGGCCGCCGCCACGGCCAATGTTCCGCGGCACCGACGGGCTGCTGTGGCTGCTGGCCTTCGTCGCCCTCGCGGTGGCCCTGGCCAGCTATCCCGTCATCCGCCGGCTGACCCTGCGCCTGGAGGCCCTGCGCACCGGGGTCGAACGCTGGGGCGAGGGCGACCTGTCGGCGCGGGTGGACGAGTCCGGCTCCGACGAAGCCGCGGCCCTGGCCCGGCGCTTCAACGTGGCCGCCGCGCGCATCGAACAGCTGGTGGGCAGCCACAAGTCGCTGCTCGCCAACGCCTCGCATGAGCTGCGCTCGCCGCTCGCGCGCATCCGCATGGGGCTGGCGCTGCTCGATGGCAGCAGCGATCCGCAGCCGGTGCGCCGGGAAATCGAGCGAAACATCACCGAGCTGGACCAACTGGTCGAGGAGATCCTGCTGGCCAGTCGCCTGGACGCCCCCAACGCCGACATCGGAACGCTGGAGCCGGTGGACCTGACCGGCGTGGTGGCCGAGGAATGCGCGCGCGCCGGCGCCGAACTGCTGGCGACCGCCGACGGCCAGCCGGTAATGGTGCAGGGCGTGCCACGCCTGCTGCGGCGGCTGGTGCGCAACCTGCTCGAGAATGCCCGGCGCTACAGCGA
>DAIMZU010000223.1:0-5325 GCA_036733845.1 Ramlibacter sp. | reverse complement strand
TTGTTCCGCCTTCTCGTGGGGCTGCCGCCCACCTTCGGCCCGCCGATCGTCGTGGTGCTTCACCTGCCCGAGGACCACGAAAGCCGGCTGCCGGAGATCTTTGCGCAGCGCGTCGCGTTGCAGGTCGAGGAGGCGCGGCCCGGGCTGCCGCTGTCACCCGGCACGCTGTATTTCGCGCCGCCGGGGTATCACCTGCTGGTCGAGCCCCAGCGACACTTCTCGCTCAGTTGCGAGCCGCCGGTGCGCTTCTCGCGGCCGGCGGTCGATCCGCTCTTCGAGTCCTGCGCCGAGGTCTTCGGCGAGGCGCTCCTGGCGGTGGTGCTCACTGGCGCGAACGATGATGGCGCGCGCGGGCTGCGCCGCGTGCGCGAGTGCGGCGGCCTCGCCGTGGTGCAGGATCCGGCCGAGGCCGCCCATCGGGACATGCCGGAGGCGGCCATCGAATTCGCCCACCCGCAGGCCGTGCTCGGGCTGGCCGACCTGCATGCGCTTCTGCTAAGGTTGACGTCTTCATGAACCGCGACACCGCCGCCCCTGCCAAGATCCTCCTGGTCGATGACCTCGAGGGGAACCTGGTGGCGCTGAACGCCTTGCTTCGCGGCACCGACCGCGAGGTCTTCTGCGCCAAGTCGGGTGAAGAGGCGCTGTCCCTGCTGCTCGAGCACGAGTTCGCCCTGGCGATCCTCGATGTCCAGATGCCGGTCATGAACGGGTTCGAGCTTGCCGAGCTGATGCGCGGCACCGGCCGCACCCGGCACATCCCTATCGTGTTCGTCACGGCCGGCGGACGCGAGCTGAACCTGGCTTTCCGCGGCTACGAGACCGGTGCCGTCGACTTCCTGTACAAGCCGCTCGACGCACGCATGGTGCGCAGCAAGGTCGACGTCTTCGTCGACCTGTTCCGGCAAAGGCAGGAGCTGCAGCTCGCGCAGGTCCAGCTCGAGCGCGCCGTTCGCATGCGCGACGACTTCATGTCCATGGTCTCGCACGAGCTGCGCAATCCACTGAACACCCTGTACCTCCAGGTGCAGCTGCGAAAGCGCATGATCGACGCCGGCCGGGTGCCCGAACCCTCGGCCCTGCGCTCCATGGCGGAAGGCGACGAGAGGCAGATCCGCAGCATGGTTCGCCTGCTCGACGACATCCTCGACGTCTCCCGCAGCCGCAACGGCCACCTCGCGGTGCAGCCGGTCGCCACGGACCTGGCACACGTGGTCCAGCGGGTGCTGGAGGCGATGGCGCAGCAGGCTGCCGAAAGCGGCATCGCCGTGACCGGCAGCGTGCCCGACACCCTGCCAGCCTGCATCGATGAATTCCGCGTGGAGCAGGTGATCAACAACCTGCTGACCAATGCCCTGCGCTACGGCGGCGGCAAGCCCGTGCACGTGACGCTGCGTCGCGAGGGCAGCCAGGCGCTGATCTGCGTGCGCGACCAGGGACCTGGCATCGCCGCCGAAGACCGCGAACGCATTTTCGGGCAGTTCGAGCGCAGCGCGTCGGCGGGGTCGGTCCAGGGCCTGGGCCTCGGGCTGTTCATCAGCCGCCAGATCGTGCATGCGCACGGCGGCAGCATCGAGGTGGACAGCGAGCCGGGCGCCGGCTCGGAGTTCAGGGTGCGGCTGCCGCTGGAGCCGGCAGGCAGCTGAGGCAGGGACCGCAGCGGGCGTCGCGCCGGGGGTGCGGCGCCGCGCCAGACCTCACCACTGCCCCGTCTCCACCCGTATCGCCACTTCGCAGTCGTCGAAGATCTCCAGCTTGGCGATGCGCACGCGCACGCCGATGACGCCCGGCAGCTGCATCAGCCGGTGCGCCAGCTTGCCGATCAGGCTCTCGAGCAGGTTCACGTGCACCGCGGTGCACTCGTCGATGATGATGGTGCGGACCTTGCGGTAGTCCAGCACGTGCAGGATGTCGTCGTCGCGCGGGAGCAGGGGCTGCGTCCCCAGGTTCAGTTCGGCGTCGACCCGGATCGGCTGGGGCGAGGCCTTCTCGTGCTCCAGGATGCCCAGGTTGGCGTCGAAGCGCAGGCCTTCGAGCGTGAGGATCTGGGTGCCGGCCTTGGTCATGGCATCAGCGAGAAGTCGCGTTCGAATTTCATCAGGTGCTGCCCGCCGTCCACCAGCAGGGTGGTCCCGGTGATCGAGCGGTTCTCCAGCGCGAAGCGCACGGCGGCCACGACGTCTTCCGGCGTCGAGGATCGCCCCAGCGGGGACAGGCGGTGCAACTCTCGGAACCTGTCCTCGGCGAGCATGTGGCTGGTCAGGGTCAGCCCGGGCGCGACGCCGACCACCCGCAGCCGCGGCGCGAGCGCCTGCGCGAGCAACGTGGTGGCGGACTCCAGGGCGGCCTTGGACAGGGTGTAGCTGAGGAAGTCGGGGTTCGGGTTCCACAGCTTCTGGTCCAGCAGGTTCACCACCGCCCCCTGGCCATCGCGCGCCTGCAGGTGGGCGTGCAGCGCCTGGGCCAGCAGGATGGGCGCGGCGGTGTTGGTTGCGATGTGCGCCTGGAGCAGGGCATGGCCGAAGCTCTTCGCGTCGTCGTGCTCGAACAGCGAGGCGTTGTTCACGACCGCATCGAGCCGGCCGAAACGATGGACGACGGCGGGCACGAGCGCGCGCGTGGCCGCCTCATCGGCGAGGTCGGCCTGGAAGGCCTCGAAGCGCGCGGAAGGGCGCCCACTCGAGTGGCAGTCGGCCACCGTGCGGGCCGCGTCCTCGCCCGAGCCGCGGTAATGGACCGCGACCTGCCAGCCAGCCGCGGCCAGGCCCAGCGCCATCTCGCGCCCGAGGCGGCGCGCGGCGCCGGTGACCAGGACGACGGGCAACTCAGGGGCACTCATTGCTACGACAATCGGGTGTGGCTTCTTCGAAAACGAACAGTGTAACGAGTGCCCTGCAGGCCCTGCTGCAGGCGTCCATCGCGCGGGCGGGCGGCTGGCTGCCTTTCGACCGGTTCATGGCGCTGGCGCTGTACGCCCCCGGGCTGGGCTACTACGCCAACGATTCGCGCAAGTTCGGCGCCATGCCCGCGTCCGGCAGCGACTTCGTCACCGCGCCCGAAATGAGCCCGCTGTTCGGGCGCAGCCTGTCCGCGGCGGTGGGCGATGCGATGCGGTCCACCGGCTGCGACACCCTCTGGGAGTTCGGCGCCGGCTCCGGCGCCCTGGCGCTGCAACTTCTCCAGGGCCTGGAAGAGCGCGGTCACCGGGTTTCGAGCTACACCATCGTCGAGCTCTCCGCCAGCCTGCGCGAGCGCCAGCGGCAGGCGCTGGCGGCCTACGGCGACCGCATCCGCTGGCTCGATGCGCTCCCCGACCACTTCGAGGGCGTGGTGGTCGGCAACGAGGTGCTCGACGCCATGCCGGTGAAGCTGCTGGCGCGGCTGGACGGTGCCTGGCACGAGCGCGGCATCGCCTGGCGCGACGGGCTCGCGTGGGAGGACCGGGCCACCGACCTGCGGCCGCCGGCGGACATCGCGGGCGCACACGATGTGCTCACCGAGATCCACCCGCAGGCCGAGGCGTTCGTGCGCACCCTGGCCGACCGCCTCGACCGCGGCGTCGCCTACTTCATCGACTACGGCTTCCCCGAAGCCGAGTACTACCACCCGCAGCGGCACATGGGCACGCTGATGTGCCACCGCGCGCATCTGGCGGACACCGACCCGCTGGCCGACGTGGGCCAGAAGGACATCACCGCGCACGTCAATTTCACCGGCATCGCGCTGGCCGCCCAGGAGGCCGGGCTCGCGACGCTGGGCTACACGAGCCAGGCGAGATTCCTCATCGACTGCGGCATCGTGCCCCTGCTCGCCGAAGCGCCCCTGCCGCAGAGGGCGGCGGCCCAGCGCCTGGTGGCCGAGCACGAGATGGGCGAGCTCTTCAAGGTGCTGGCCCTGCACAAGGGCCCCTTCTGGGACGCCGTCGGCTTCCGCGAGGGTGACCGCACCCACACGCTCTGAAGTGGCCAAGCCGTGATTCGCTGGATCATCGTCATCTTCCTCGCGCTGATGCTCATCAGCTGGTTCACGCCGCTGCTGCATCGCCTGGGCCTGGGCCGGCTTCCCGGCGACTTCCGTTTCCGGCTGTTCGGCCGCGAGTGGTTCATCCCGCTGGCCTCCACCCTGCTGCTGAGCGCGGTGGTGGCAATGATCTCCAAATTTGTCTGAGGACCTGCGAATGCGCGCCTGCATCGACATCGGCGGCACCAAGGTGTCGGTCTCGCTCAACGACCCGGCCGAGCCGATGGTGCTGCGGGCGACGCGGCGCGAGGCGACTGCGCACACGGGCGATGCCGGTGCGCTCGCGCGGCAGGTGATCCGCCTGGTGGAAGAGGCCTGCGCCGAGGCTGGCATCGCGCCGGCCCAGGTGCAGGCGGCCGGGGTGGCCGCGCCCGGACCGTTCGTAGAGGTCGATGGCGGGACGGGCCTGTCCACGCCCAACATCTGTGGCGGCCTGGCGGCCGCTGCCGGGCGGCTGCCCAACGGCTGGACGCAGGTTCCCCTCGAGGCGCCCCTGCGCCAGCGCTTCACCCGCGTTCGCATCGAGAACGACGGCATCGCCGCGCTCGAGGCCGAGCGCCGCTGGGGGGCATTGCAGGGCATCGATCACTGTGCCTACGTCACCTGGAGCACCGGCGTGGGCTGCGGCCTGTGCGTCGGCGGCGTGGCCCTGCGCGGCAAGCAGGGGAACGCCGGCCACCTGGGCCATGTCTTCGTCTCCGACGACACCCAGGCGGTGTGCGGCTGCGGCAATGTCGGCGACCTGGAGGCACTCGTCGGTGGGGCCAGCATCGAGCGGCGCTTCGGTGAGCCCGCGGCGGCCCTGCTCGATCGCGCAGCCACCGGCAACTCCGGCGCGCTGGCCGTGGTGGACGAGTTGTGCCGGGTGATGGGGCGGGCGCTTTACGCCATCGTCGCGCTGGGCGACCTGCAGCGCATCAGCCTGGGCGGCGGCGTGTTCCTGCACCATCAGGAGCTGCTGTTGCCGAGGCTGCAGGCCCAGCTCACGGGGCGGCTGCCTGCCATGACCGACGGCTGCGCGCTGGTGCCCGCGGGGCTCGGTGCCCGCGTGGGCGACTACGGCGCGCTCGCCTTGCTCGACTGAGGCTGCTGCGCGGCGACCGCCTCCACCCGGGCCTTGTGCACCCACTCGCCGATCGCCCGCCCCTGGGCGCCCCGGGCGAGCGCTGCGCGCGCGACCTCGGCCGTGTCGACGGACAGGGCAGCTTCGAGCGCCGCCATGAGCGCCTCCCGCTGGGGGTACGGCTGCTCCTGCAGGCCCAGGCGACCGCGACCTATGGCCCCGTCGTCAGCAGTCTTGCCTAT
>DAIMZU010000222.1:0-5337 GCA_036733845.1 Ramlibacter sp. | reverse complement strand
GGTGTAGTCCGCCACGCTCTTGGGCGTCGGGAAGGACGTGGGCGTGTTGTCGGTGAACAGGCAGAGCCGGTTCGGCGTTTTCAGGGCCCAGATCGCAGGCCCGGTGATGCCGGGCGGGCGCGTCCAGCTGCCGCGGTTGAAGGTGACACCGCCGTAGCCCTCGGTGGCGGCAAAGGTCACGCTGCCCAAGTTGGTCTCGATGGCGCTGACGGTGCCGGTACCGGTGCAGGCCGTGCCCGTGTACTGCACGCTGCGCTGCGTGTAGCTCACGGTGTTGGCCGCGGTCTTGGTCACGGTGAGCAGGAAGCGCGACGAGCTGACGCCGCCCACGACATTGCACTGGCCCTGCAGCCAGCCGGTGACATAGGTGTTGATGGTGGGCAGCGTGCCGCTGCCGCCGTCGTCGCCACCACCGCCCCCGTCGCCACAGGCGACGAGCAGGCTGCAGGCGAGGGGCAAGGCGATGGCGTGTAGGGGTCGTTTCAGGTTCAGGGGCATGGCGGGTCACTCCGTGTGGGCGCGGCTCCGAAGGGTGGGGAGCAATACAGCGCCCGCCATGCTATGCATGCGGAAATGCAGGGTGAATTGCGTAAAAACGCAGGGGAGTCATGCATTCATGCATGAGTGGGGGTGGTCTGGGCCGCCAAGTCGCCCGAGGAAGGTCAGTAAAAGGGAGTCATTTGCAGGGAAGCCTTCTGAAAGGAAGGAGATTGCTCCGTCATCCCCACGCCTTTCTATACGCCGTCGTCCCCGCGAAGGCGGGGACCCAGCGCCTTAACTCTCCGCGCTACGTAACGTGCAACCCCTAGGGCTCACACGCGCTGCGCAAACCACCCGTGCATCAGGCCCGACTGAAAGAACGGCGCCGGCGGCGTAAAGCCCGCCGCCGCAATCAGCGCCGCCACCGTGGCCGGCGGCAGCATCGCCACATCCCGCGCATAGGCCGCGCGCGTGCGCTCCACCACCTCGGGTGCCACGCCGGCCGACGACATCACGCCGATCCACAGCCGGAGCAGGGCATCGTAATCCGGTGCGCCGGTATCCGCCGCCAAATCGGCATTGGCCAGCACGCCGCCCGGCACCAGCCGCGCGGCAATCGCGCGGAAGAAGGCCGTGCGCGCCTCCGGCTCCAGCATGAAATGCGACACCAGCAGGCAGGTGGCCCCGTGATGCGGCACCTGCGCCGGCAGCGAATCCAGATAGCCCTCATGGAAGGTGCAGCGCGCGAGATAGCCCTCCGCCTCGGCGCGCTGGCGGCACAGCGCCAGCATCGGGCCGGAGGGCTCCACCGCCGTGAAGTGCCAGCGCGGAAAGCGCCGCGCCAGATACGCCATCTCCACGCCGGTACCAGCGCCCACGCAGAGCAGGCGCGCATCGTCCGGCAGCCCGGCGAAGACAGATTCGAGCAGGAAATACAGGCCGTCGCGCACGGGCGCCATGCGCGCCCACTGTGTGTCGTAGACAGCGGCCTGCTGGTCGAAAAGGGTTTTCAGTTCGTCGGGGTGCATCAGGGCAGGGTTCCTCTGTCGTTTAAGGCCTTGGCATCCTGAGTTCAGACTGTGTGGCCTAAACTCACTTTGACCATTCGTTCGACAGCGACTCAGCCTGCTTCAGTACAAGCTCCACCGCCTCCACCTGCTGATCGGGCGGGTACTTCCACCGCTGCAGCGTGCGGCGCACCAGGATGCGCAACCGCGCCCTCACGCTCTCGCGCACCTGCCAGTCCACTGTCGTGCTGGCGCGCAGCTTCTCAGTGATTTCGACGGCAATCTTTTTCAAGGTATCGTCGCCAAGTTCGCGCACGGCGCTTTCGTTGTTGGCCAGTGCGTCGTAGAACGCGATCTCATCCGGACTCAGCCCCAGCGCGGCTTCGCGCTCCAGCACCGCCTGGAACTCCTTGGCCATCTGGATCAGTTCTTCGATCACCTGCGCGGTTTCCACGGCGCGGTTGTGGTACTTGCGCAGGGTCTCCAGCAAGCGGTCGCCGTACTTTTTCTCCTGCACCACGTTGTTGCGTGCCCTGGCCTTGATCTCGTCGCGCAGCAGCTTCTCCAGCAACTCCACGGCCAGATTCTTGGTCTTCATCTGCCGCACGTCTTCGAGGAACTCTTCCGACAGCAGCCCGATGTCGGGTTTGTCCAGACCCGCCAGCGCAAAGATGTCGGCCACGCCATCGGCCACGATGGCGTTGTCCAGAATCTGCTTGAGCGCGTTGCTCTTCTCGGCATCGCTGCGCTTCTTGTCTACCGTGGTGAACTTGGTGATGGCCGCCTTGATGGCGGAAAAGAACGCGATCTCGCGGCGCAGCGCCACCGCCTCATCCAGCGTGCCGCAAAGTGAGAACGCCTTGCCCACCGCGGTCATCGTATCAAGGAAGCGGGTCTTGCCGTCCTTCTGGCCCAGGATGTGCTCCGCCGCGGGCACCAGCAGCGGCACTGCGTCGGTCTCGAACGCGTTGTAGTCAAAGCCGTGCATCAACCCGCGCACGATGTCCATCTTCTCCAGCAGCACCGCCAGCGCCTCGGCGGCGTTGTGCGTGGGGTCGCCCTTGCCTTTGGAGTCGGTGTAGTCCTTTAGCGCCGCCTTCAGCTCGTTGGCAATGCCGATGTAGTCCACCACCAGGCCGCCGGGCTTGTTCTTGAACACCCGGTTCACCCGCGCAATGGCCTGCATCAGGTTGTGACCCTTCATGGGCTTGTCCACATACATGGTGTGGCACGACGGCGCGTCAAACCCGGTCAGCCACATGTCGCGCACGATCACCAGCTTCAGCGGGTCCTTCGGGTCCTTGAAGCGCTTTTCCAGGCGCTTCTTTACCTTGTGGGTGTAGATGTGCGGTTGCAGGTGCGCCTTGTCGGCGGCTGAGCCGGTCATCACGATCTTGATCGCGCCCTGTTCCGGATCGGCGCTGTGCCAGTCCGGGCGCAACGCCATGATAGCGTTGTATAACTGCACGCAAATATCGCGGCTCATGCAGACGATCATGGCTTTGCCGTCGATGACGCTGATGCGCGCCTCGAAGTGCTCTACCAAGTCTTTGGCTACCTGCTGCAAGCGCGGATCGGCGCCCACCAGTTTCTCCAGCGCGGCCCATTCGCTCTTCGATTTTTCACGAACGGCCACGTCCTCTTCGTCTTCAAAGACCTCGTCCACCTGGGCGTTGAGCGCGTCGATCTCCTCTTGCTTCACGTCCAGCTTGGCCAGCCGGCTTTCGTAGAAGATCGGCACTGTCGCGCCGTCATCCACCGCGTCCTGGATGTCGTAGATGCTGACGTAGTCGCCAAACACCGCGCGGGTATCCTTGTCTTCCAGGGCAATCGGCGTGCCGGTGAAGCCAATAAAAGTGGCGTTTTTCAGCGCGTCGCGCAGGTGCTTGGCATAGCCGTACACGTATTTGCCGGTCTTGGTGTCCAGCCGGCCTTTCATGCCGTACTGGCTGCGGTGCGCCTCGTCCGACATCACCACGATGTTCGATCGGCTTGAGAGCAGTGGGTGCGACTCTTCATCGTCCAGCAGCGCAAACTTCTGCACCGTGGTGAAGATGATGCCTCCCGCTTCGCGCGAAGCCAGCATGTCCCGCAATTCGTCGCGCCCCGTGGCCTGCACTGGTGTGGTCCGCAGCAAGTCGCTGGCCGCGCAGAAGGTGGCGAACAGCTGCCCGTCGAGGTCGTTGCGGTCGGTCACCACCACCAGGGTGGGGTTTTTCATTTCGGGTTGCTGCAGCAGTTTGCCCGCGTAGCAGGCCATGGTGATGCTTTTGCCCGAACCTTGCGTGTGCCACACCACGCCTGCCTTGCGCGAGCCGGGCTTGACCTCTTTGCCGTAGGTGGCACGTTCCTCGAGCACCTCCAGCAAGCCCTTGTCAGCATCCTGCGCGGCAATCACCGTGGCCCGCACCGCCTCGCGCACGGCGTGGAACTGGTGGTAGCCCGCGATTTTCTTGACGATGGTGTCGCCGTCCTGCTTGAACAGTACAAAGTGCCGCACGTAGTCCAGAAACAGTTCGGGTTTGAAGAAGCCCCGCACCAGCGTTTCCAACTCCATCTGCAGGCGCGGGCGGTCGTTTTCGTTGGCAATGGTACGCCAGGGCAGCATGCGCTCGGCGTCGGCCGTGAGCGAACCGACCCGAGCCGTGAATCCGTCGCTGATCACCAGCGCCGCGTTGCAGTTGAACAGGTCGGCCGCTTCGTCCTTGTAGGTCTGCAACTGGTTGAACGCATCCCAGATGTCGGTCTGCTCGTTGGCCGGGTTTTTGAGCTCAATCACCGCCAGCGGCAAGCCGTTGACGAACACCACCAGGTCTGGCCGGCGCGGCTGCTTGGTGCCCGCCACGGTGAACTGGTTGACCACCAGAAACTCGTTATTGGTCGGGTTCGCAAAGTCGATCAGGCTGACCAGATCGCTGGTCTTGCCCTCGCCATCAGCCCTGGCAAAGCTCACGCCTACCCCGCCCAGCAGCAGCCGGTGCACCGCCCGGTTGCGGACCACCAGCATGGGCTCGCTCACCGTCTGCAGGGTGTGAGCCGCCTGCTCCAACGCCGCGGTCGGAATCTGCGGGTTTATGCGCGCCAGCGCCGTCAGCAGCCGGTCGCGCAGGACCACCTGCCGAAAGTCGGCCCGCTCCGGCCGGTCGCCTTCGGGGGCTATGTCTGGCCCGTGGGCGAACTGCCAGCCCGTCTGCTGGAACCAGGCTATGCACAGGTCTTCGAGTCGTTGTTCGTTCAGCATCGTCATCTCTGACTGATCAAAGTGGCTGGTATCAGCCTGCTTTGGTTTGCGATGAAATAAAAAAAACAATAAATATCAGGTACATACGACATTTTCTATGGCCTCAACAGCTAGCCATGAAATGAAGTCAGGCCCAGGCAGGGATGTACCGGGCGTACCGCCTAGAATCTGGCGCATTGGGGTCGTTCTTGATCAATCCTTGGTCAATCGTCGTGGTGATGATCTGCGATACCGTGTTGCTACTGCCTTCGGACAAGCCAAACCGTTCGCGCAAGGACTGGTTGGTCATCTGCTTGCGCAACACGTACTGCAGCACGCAATGCTGATAGCAGGCGCGCACCCGGTCACCCCCATTCATGTCGCGGAACGAACGGGGGCCATAGATCACCACAATCGTTCGCTTGTGGCTGGTCAAGAACTCAGGCGCCGGCAGTTGCATGAGCTCTGCGGTCTCCACCACACGGTCGATGCCACTGCTTTTCTCCTCACAAATGCCAAAGCGCCGCATCAGGTCGGCCAGGCGCTCGTTGCGAGACAGGTAGCCGTCAATAAAGCGATCCACCGGGACGATGGGCTCCCCAGGATTCGAAATTTCCACCCGGTTGGAGA
>DAIMZU010000221.1:4483-5357 GCA_036733845.1 Ramlibacter sp. | reverse complement strand
CCACCGGCTGCGGTCGACGGCACGGCGGAGGCGTCGGGCAGCACCCGCAGCGCCTCGGGGCGAAGCTGCTGCGCCAGCCGGTGGGGCTCGGCCTGCGGCGCCGGGCCGGCGCCCAGCACGCGCAGCCAGCCTTCGCTCCAGGCAAAGAAGGCCAGGTTCGCAAGGATCAGCAGCAGGACGAATGCGCGCAGCATGGAAGGGACATCAATCGGCGGGCCGCACGCTGACCTCGGCGGTGTGGACAGCCTGCAGACCGGCCGCAGTATGCACCAGCAGGGCCCCGTTGGCCGCGACGCCGGCGGCCATGCCCTCGCGTCCGTCGCTCAGGCGCACGGGGCGCCCGCGCAGGACGTCCCGGGCTTCGAAGCGGGGCAGGAATGGTGCGAAGCCCTCGCGCTCAAAGGCGAGCACCGCCTCCAGCAGCGGAGCGGCCACCCGCTCGAGCGCCTCCCAGGCGGTGACAGCGGGCAGCAGTTCGCGCAACCCGGCCGGCGCGGTGGACAGACCCTCGGCCGGCGGCGCGACGATGTTCAGGCCCACCCCGATGACCACGGCACGGTCGCCGCCTCCGCTGCCCGCCGTCTCCACGAGGATGCCGCCGAGCTTGCGGCCGTCCAGCCACAGGTCGTTCGGCCACTTCAGGCCCAGCCGGGGGTGCAGGGCCTGCGCGAGGGCAACGCCCACCGCCAGGGACAGGCCGGACCAGTCCGGCGGGGACAGGCGCACCGCCAGCGAAAAGGTGAGCGAGTCGCCCGGCAGGCTCGTCCAGCCACGGCCCAGGCGCCCGCGACCGGCCGTCTGGTGCCGGGCCACCAGCAGCATGGGGCCCGGCAACCCTTCGCGCAGGCGTCGCATCAGTTCGCTGTTGGTGGAG
>DAIMZU010000221.1:0-4473 GCA_036733845.1 Ramlibacter sp. | reverse complement strand
TTGGTGGAGTCGATCTCGTCGATCACCTCGACGGCCAGACCCGGGCAGGCGCCTCGCTCCGGGGTCCCCGCTTCCGCGGGGATGACGGGATGCGATGGCGGGGCGGGATGAGGCACCTGCGCTCCCGCCCGTCTAGCGCCGGCGGCGCTTGGGCGCCAGCAGGGTGCCCCGGCAGTTCGCGGCGCCGCACCAGCAGGGATACTCGGCCTTGAGCTTGCGGGTGTAGGGCTCGTCGATGATGAGCCCGTAGTCGTAATTGAGCTCTTCACCGGCGCGGATGTTGCGAAGCGCCTGGATGAACACCCTCCCCTCGCGCTCGTCGGATTCGCAGTTGGGGTCGCAGGAGTGGTTGATCCAGCGCGAGGCGTTGCCCCCGTGCAGGGCATCGATGACCCGGCCGTCGTCGATGTGGAAGTAGAAGGTGTGGTTGGGGTCGGAGGGGTCGTGCGGGTGGCGGCGCTGGGCTTCGTCCCAGCTGATGATCTCGCCCACGTACTCGATGATGGTTTCGCCTTCGGCGATATCCTGCAGGGCGAAGACGCCCTTGCCGTGAACGCCCGAGCGGCGCACCTGGATGCGCCGGCCTGCCGCCACGGGCGCCCGGGCGCGGCGGGATGCGGAAGGCATGCCAGTGCTCCGCTCGATGTCTTTTGCTGCCATGCCGCAAACTCTGGTAAGTTGATTGGGTGTGCACGGGCGCACGTACGCAGGTGCGTGCGTGTGCGTGTGCGAGGGCGCGCGTACGCACGCGAGGCCCTGATTGTAGGAACAACCGCAGGGAAGGCGCCCGCATCGCGCCCCATCACGACACAGACATGAGCAAGACACTCGTCATCGCCGAAAAACCCAGCGTGGCCCAGGACATCGTCCGGGCGCTGACGCCCGTGGCGGGCAAGTTCGAGCGCCACGACGACCACTTCGAGAACGACCGCTACGTCGTCACCAGCGCCGTGGGCCACCTGGTGGAGATCCAGGCCCCCGAGCAGTTCGACGTCAAGCGGGGCAAGTGGAGCTTCGCCCACCTGCCCGTCATCCCGCCCTTCTTCGACCTCAAGCCGGTGGACAAGACGCGCACCCGCCTCAACGCGGTGGTCAAGCTTGCACGCCGCAAGGACGTGACCGACCTGGTCAACGCCTGCGACGCCGGCCGTGAGGGCGAGCTCATCTTCCGCCTGATCGAGCAGTTCGCCGGCGGCGCCAAGCCACTGGGCAAGCCTGTGCGGCGGCTGTGGCTGCAGTCGATGACGCCCCAGGCCATCCGCGATGGCTTCGACAAGCTGCGCTCCGACCAGCAGATGCAGGGACTGGCGGCGGCTGCGCGCTCGCGCTCCGAGGCCGACTGGCTGGTGGGCATCAACGGCACGCGGGCCATGACCGCGTTCAACTCGCGCGATGGCGGTTTCTTCCTGACCACGGTCGGGCGCGTGCAGACGCCCACGCTGGCCGTGGTCGTCGAGCGCGAGGAGCAGATCCGTCGCTTCATCAGCCGCGACTACTGGGAGGTACACGCCACGTTCGCGGCCGCCGCGGGCAGCTATCCCGGCAAGTGGTTCGACCCCAAGTGGAAGCGCAACACCGAGGACGCCGAGATCAAGTCCGACCGGGTCTGGTCCGAGGCCGAAGCGCGCGCCATTGCCGATGCCGTGCGCGGCCAGCGCGCCACGGTCACCGAGGAATCGAAGCCGCAGACCAAGTCCTCGCCCGGCCTGTTCGACCTGACCACCTTGCAGCGGGAGGCCAATGGCCGCTTCGGCTTCTCGGCCAAGACCACGCTGTCGCTGGCGCAAAGCCTGTACGAGCGCCACAAGGCCCTGACCTATCCCCGGACCGACTCGCGCCACCTGCCCGAGGACTACCTGGGCACGGTCAAGGACACGATGTCCATGCTCGCCGACAGCGGCATGGCCCACCTGGCGCCCTTCGCGCGGCAGGCGGTCGAAGCCGGGTTCGTCAAGCCGAACAAGCGCATCTTCGACAACGCCAAGGTGAGCGACCACTTTGCCATCATCCCCACGTTGCAGGCACCCAGCGGCCTGTCCGACGCCGAACAGAAGCTCTACGACCTGGTCGTGCGGCGTTTCCTGTCGGTGTTCTTCCCGGTGGCGGAATTCCTCGAGACCACGCGCATCAGCGTGGCCGCGGGCCACAGCTTCCGCACCGTCGGCAAGGTGCTGGTCAAGGCCGGGTGGCTGGCGATCTGGGGCAAGGAAGCCGAGACCGACGAAGACGAGAACAGCAAGACCCTGCCCGCGGTGGGCCCGGGCGAGCTGGTGCCGGTCGAGCAGGTCGACCCCAAGGGCCTGAAGACCCGCCCTCCGGCCCGCTACAGCGAGGCCACCCTGCTCGGCGCCATGGAAGGCGCCGGCAAGCTGATCGAGGACGACGACCTGCGCGAGGCCATGCAGGAGAAGGGCCTGGGCACCCCGGCCACCCGCGCCGCGATCATCGAAGGCCTCATCGCCGAGAAGTACATGCTGCGCGAGGGCCGCGAGCTGATCCCCACGGCCAAGGCGTTCCAGCTCATGACGCTGCTGCGCGGCCTCGGCGTCGAGGAGCTGTCCCGCCCCGAGCTCACGGGCGAGTGGGAGCACAAGCTGGCGCGCATGGAACGCGGCCAGCTCTCGCGCGAGGCCTTCATGCAGGACATCGCCGAGATGACGCAGCGCATCGTGCGCAAGGCCAAGGAGTACGACCGGGACACGGTGCCCGGGGACTACGCCACCCTGCAGACGCCGTGCCCCAATTGCGGCGGCGTGGTCCGTGAGAACTACCGCCGCTACAGCTGCGTCGGCCGCAGCGGCGCGGGCGATGACGCCTGCGGCTTCTCCTTCACCAAGATGCCCGCCGGCCGCGCCTTCGAACTGCACGAGGTCGAGCAGTTCCTGCGCGAGCGCCGCATCGGACCGCTGGAGGGCTTCCGCTCCAAGGCCGGCTGGCCATTCACCGCAGAGATCGCCCTGCGCTACAGCGACGAGGACCGCAACTGGAAGCTCGAGTTCGACTTCGGCGACGAA
Source organism: Ramlibacter sp. (assembly GCA_036733845.1). Taxonomy (GTDB): domain Bacteria; phylum Pseudomonadota; class Gammaproteobacteria; order Burkholderiales; family Burkholderiaceae_C; genus Ramlibacter. Next base: position 1,459 of record DAIMZU010000221.1, on the reverse strand, counting down.
GACCCCTCGCAGACGGGCGAGGTGATCGACTTCGGCGCGCAGGAATCGCTCGGACCCTGCCCCAAGTGCGCCGGGCGCGTCTTCGAGCTCGGCAAGAACTACGTGTGCGAACGCAGCGTTCCGACGGCGCAGCAGGCGACGCCGAGCTGCGACTTCAAGAGCGGCCAGATCATCCTGCAGCAGCCCGTCGAGCGCGAGCAGATGCGCAAGCTGCTGGAGACCGGCAAGACCGACCTGCTCGACAAGTTCGTGTCCACCCGCACCCGCCGCTCCTTCAAGGCCTTCCTGGCTTGGGATGCCGAGGCCGGCAAGGTCAACTTCGAGTTCGAACCGCGCGAGAGCAAGTTCCCCGCCCGCCGCGGTGCGGCACCGGCATCGCGCGCAGCGGCCGCGAAGGGCGCTGCCGCGGGGAAGGGGGCCGTCCGCAAGTCCGCAACGGCCGCCAAGCCGGCCAAAGCCGCAAAGGCGGTAAAGACCGCTGCGGCGGCCAAGGTCCCGAAGGAGCCGCGCAAGTCGACCGGCCCGGGCCTCACGCCCAGCCCCGAACTCGCCGCGGTCGTCGGTCCGGAACCCGTCGCCCGCACGCAGGTCATCAAGAAGCTGTGGGACTACATCAAGGCCCATGGCCTGCAGGATGCGACGAACAAGCGCGCGATCAACGCGGACGAGAAGTTGCGCGCGGTCTTCGGAAAGCCGCAGGTGACGATGTTCGAACTCGCCGGCATCGTGGGCCGGCACCTGCAGTCGGGAAGCTGACGGCGCCGGCGGCGGGGCGCCGCCCGCAAGGCTGCGTCAGGCGCGGGCGAGCGCCCCTGCCTACGATCGGCCCATGCTGACTTCTGAGCGCATCGCCCCGTCCGACGACCTGCTGCAGCAGGCCTGCGACCAGGCCTGCGCCGCGCTCGCGCAGGGCCCGGTGGAGGTTACCCAGGACGACCGGGGCCGTCGCGCTTTCGGGCTGTGCCTCGACGGGATCGACCTGAGCGTGGTCCACCTTCCCGGAGAGCCTGCCGACACGCTCCATGCGCTGGCGGACGTCGCGCCGCCGCTCCCGGGCCGCCCCTGGGGACCCCTGCTCGAGATCAATGCCTGGCTGGTCCCCCTGTCCGACGCCACCTTGTGCCGGCATCCCGCCACCGGCGGCGTCCTGCTGCGCGCACGTCTGAACTGGCCTGGCTGCGGGGGCCGCTTCATCGACGAAATCCGCCGCCTTGCCGACATGGCGCGCCAGCTGCGGCAGGTGTGCGGCATGCCGCAGGGCGCCGCCGTGGAAGGCATGGCCGCGTGAACATCTTCAGCCGGTGCTGGTCGCGCCGTCGTGCCGTGACACCGGATGAACCGATCGCCACTCGCATAAGGGTCGAGCGACTGCCATCCGCGGCGGGGGACACGATAAGAGCGCTCCCGGAGGAGACCCGGGCGAGTGCCCGCGGCACGGTGGGCCCGCCCGCCCCCCTCC
>DAIMZU010000220.1:0-5390 GCA_036733845.1 Ramlibacter sp. | reverse complement strand
GTCACATACCGGCCGTACGCTTGCGGCTTCAGACACCAAGGAGTATCCAACCCATGCAAAAACGACAGTGGATCAAGACCGCCGCCCTCGCCGGCCTGGCCGCGGCCCTGCACCTTCCGGCCTCGGCGCAGACCGACATCCAGTGGTGGCATTCGATGGGCGGCGCCCTTGGCGAGTGGGTCAATGACCTCGCCAAGGACTTCAACGCCAGCCAGAAGGAATACCGGATCATCCCCACCTTCAAGGGCAGCTACGACGAATCCATGACCGCCGCCATCGCGGCCTACCGCGCCGGCAACGCCCCGCACGTGCTGCAGGTGTTCGAGGTCGGCACAGCCACCATGATGGCGTCCAGGGGCGCCATCGTGCCGGTGGGCAAGGTCATGACCGACGCCGGGCTCAAGTTCGATCCCAATGCCTACGTGCCGGCCGTCGCGGGCTACTACACCGCGCCCAACGGCCAGATGCTGAGCTTCCCGTTCAACAGCTCGACGCCCGTCTTCCACTACAACAAGGACGCCTTCAAGGCCGCCGGCATCGACCCCGAGAAGCCGCCCACCACCTGGCCAGAAGTCGCCCTGGCCGCGGCCAAGCTCAAGGCGTCGGGCCATCGCTGCCCCTTCACCACCAGCTGGATCAGCTGGACCCAGCTCGAGAGCTTCTCGGCCTGGCACAACGTGCTCTTCGCGAGCAAGAACAACGGCTTCGGCGGGCTCGACGCGCGCCTGGCGTTCAACACGCCGCTGCACGTGCGCCACATCGAGAACCTGGCCAACATGGCCAAGCAGGGCCTGTTCGTCTACAAGGGCCGGGGCAATGCGGCCGACGCCACCTTCGTCTCGGGCGAATGCGCCATGGCCACGGGCTCCTCGGCCCTGTACGGCAACGTCAAGCGCAACGCCAAGTTCGCCTCGGGCATCGGCACCCTGCCCTTCTACCCCGACGTGCCTGGCGCACCGCAGAACACCGTCATCGGCGGCGGCAGCCTGTGGGTCATGGCCGGCAAGAAGCCGGAGGAGTACAAGGGCGTGGCCCGCTTCTTCGCCTACCTGTCGGACACCGAAGTGGCGGCGCGCAGCCACCAGCGCACCGGCTACCTGCCCGTCACCAAGGCTTCGTTCGAGATGACCGACAAGGCCGGCTTCTACAAGCAGAACCCGGGCACCGACGTCTCGGTGAACCAGATGATCCGCAAGACCACCGACAAGTCACGTGGCGTGCGCCTGGGCAACTTCGTGCAGATCCGCACCATCATCGACGAGGAGATGGAACAGGTCTGGCGCGGCGCCAAGCAGCCCAAGCAGGCCCTGGACGACGCGGTCCGCCGCGGCAACGAGCAGCTCGAGCGCTTCGAGAAGGCCAACAAGACCTGAGAACGCTGGCGCACCCCTCCGTGCGTGGTTTCCGCTTTCCCGGAATGACGGCGGGGGGGCACCTCTTCCTACGTGGGTTCCCGCTTTCGCGGGAATGACGTCGGCGGGGGTTCCTGAACTTTGCAAGGACGGAGGCAGCAAGCGCCGTCATCCCCTCGAACGCGGGGGACCCAGGAGCCTGCTGCGGCCGGTGCGCGTCGGCGTGCTGGATTTGTGTCCCGCGGATGACCCAATGCGCGGCCAGCCGCGATACAGTTCAGCTTGCCTGAAACACGCCCCATGGAAAAACGCGTCCGATTCAAATCTGCCTGGCTTCCCTGGGCACTCGTTGCCCCACAGATCGCCATCGTGCTGGTCTTCTTCTTCTGGCCAGCCATCCAGGCCCTCTACCAGAGTGTCCTCCAGGAGGACGCCTTCGGCGCCAGCCGTGAATTCGTGGGGCTGGAGAACTTCCGCTATCTGTTCAACGACCCGGGCTATCTCGGGTCCTTCCGCACCACCGCCGTGTTCTCGGTGCTCGTAGCCGTCCTCGGCCTGTCCATCGCGCTGCTGCTGGCGGTGATGGCGGACCGGGTGGTGCGCGGCGCCGGCGGGTACAAGACCCTGCTGATCTGGCCCTATGCGGTGGCCCCCGCGGTGGCTGGCGTGCTCTGGCTGTTCATGTTCGCCTCGCCCATGGGCATCGTGGCGTACGGGCTGCAGGCGGTCGGCGTTCCCTGGAACCACCTGCTGGACGCCGACCACGCCATGGCGCTCATCGTCATCGCAGCCGTGTGGAAGCAGATCTCCTACAACTTCCTGTTCTTCCTCGCGGGCCTGCAGTCCATCCCCAAGTCCCTCATCGAGGCGGCCGCGATCGACGGCGCGTCGCCGTTCCGGCGCTTCTGGTCCATCGTCTTTCCGCTGCTCTCGCCGACCACCTTCTTCCTGCTGGTCATCAACGTCGTGTATGCCTTCTTCGACACCTTCGCGATCGTCGACGCCACCACGCACGGCGGACCTGGCAAGGAGACGGCCATCCTGGTCTACAAGCTCTACTACGACGGGTTCAAGGCGCTGGACATGGGCGGCTCGGCCGCACAGTCGGTCGTGCTGATGGTCATCGTGATCGCCCTGACGATCGTCCAGTTCCGATTCATCGAACGCAAGGTGCAGTACTGATGCTTCGCACACGCCCCTTCCGGAGCACCCGCCCATGATCGAGCGGCGCCCCGGCCTTACCTTCATCGCGCACGCCACGCTGATCACCGGCGTGGCGGTGGTCGCCTTCCCGCTGTTCCTGGCGCTGGTGGCGTCCACCCAGTCCGCCCCGGAGATCGCAAGTTCCCGGCCCCTGTCGCTGGTGCCCGGCTCCCATTTCCTCGAGACGTACCGGGTCGCGCTGTTCGGTGGCCAGACCAGCATGGGCAGCCGCATCCCCGCGGCGCTACCGATGATGGGCGTCAGCATGGTCATGGCCCTGGCCATCGCCATCGGCAAGATCGTGATCTCGCTGCTGTCCGCCTTCGCCATCGTCTACTTCCGCTTCCCGCTGCGCAGCCTCGTGTTCTGGATGATCTTCGTCACGCTCATGCTGCCGGTCGAGGTGCGCATCGGGCCGACCTACCAGGTGGTCTCCTCGCTGGGCATGCTCAACTCGTACGCGGGGCTCACCATTCCGCTGATCGCCTCGGCGACAGCCACCTTCCTTTTCAGGCAGTTCTTCCTGACCGTGCCCGATGAACTCGTCGAGGCCGCACGCATGGACGGCGCCGGACCGATGCGCTTTTTCTTCGACATCCTGCTGCCGCTGTCGCGCACGTCCATCGCCGCCCTGTTCGTGATCCAGTTCATCTATGGCTGGAACCAGTACCTGTGGCCGCTGCTGGTCACCACCGACGAGAACATGTATCCGGTGGTGCTGGGCATCAAGCGCCTGATCGCCGGCGAGTCCTACACCGAATGGAACGTGGTCATGGCCACCGCTGTCCTCGCGATGCTGCCGCCGGCGGTGGTGGTGCTGCTGATGCAGAAGTGGTTCGTCAAGGGCCTGGTCGACACCGAGAAATAACACAACAACATGGCAGCCATTTCATTGCGCAACGTCGTCAAGCGCTACGGCCGGGGACGACAGGAGGTCCAGGTCATCCACGGGGTGAACGCCGAGGTCGAGCGGGGCGAGTTCGTCGTCATCGTCGGGCCGTCCGGCTGCGGCAAATCCACCCTGCTGCGGATGGTGGCCGGCCTCGAGGAGATCTCCGGTGGCGAGATCGCCATCGGCGACCGGGTCGTCAACACGCTCGAACCCGCCGAGCGCGACATCGCGATGGTGTTCCAGAATTACGCCCTGTATCCGCACATGAGCGTGTTCGACAACATGGCCTACGGCCTGAAGATCCGCCGCATGCCCGCCGACGAGATCCGCCAGCGGGTCGACAAGGCGGCCGGCATCCTCGAGCTGGGGCACCTCCTCGACCGCAAGCCCCGCCAGCTCTCGGGCGGACAGCGCCAGCGGGTGGCCATGGGCCGCGCGATCGTGCGCCAGCCGCAGGTGTTCCTGTTCGACGAGCCGCTGTCCAACCTCGACGCCAAGCTGCGCGCACAGACCCGCATCGAGATCCAGAAGCTCCACCGCGAGCTGGGCATCACCTCGCTGTTCGTCACCCACGATCAGGTCGAGGCCATGACCCTCGCCGAGCGCATGATGGTCATGAATGCCGGCAACATGGAGCAGTTCGGCACGCCCGAAGAGGTGTATCACCGCCCCGCTTCCACCTTCGTGGCCAGCTTCATCGGCTCGCCGCCCATGAACCTGCTCAAGAACGTCCCCGGCGGGCGCCCCGGCGCGTTGCTGGGCATCCGTCCCGAGCACCTCGACGTCGGCGCCGACGGCTGGACCCTGGATGTCGATACCGTCGAGCTCCTGGGCGCCGAGCGCCTGGTCTATGGCCGCGTTGCTGGCGAACCCCTCATCCTTCGCGTGGACGAGGCCGGGGTGGCGCCCGCGCCCGGCAGCCAGCTTCGCATCCAGCCGCGTGCCGACCGGTTGCACTGGTTCGACGCCGACAGCGGCCGGCGCCTGGCCGCATGAACACGGCGCCCTGGCCCTATCCCCGTTGGATCGCGCACCGGGGCGGCGGCACCGTCGCCCCCGAGAACACCCTGGCCGCTTTCCGGGAGGGCGCCCGGCAGGGATGGCGCATGGCCGAGTGCGACGCCAAGCTCTCTGCCGATGGCGTGGCCTTCCTGCTGCACGATGCCACCCTGGAGCGCACGACCAGCGGTGTGGGCGCCGCCGCCCACCTGACCTGGGCCGAGCTGTCCCGCCTGGATGCTGGCGCGTGGCACTCCCCCGCCTACGCCGGGGAGCCGCCGCCCACGCTCGAGGCGATCGCCCGCTGGACGCTGGCCAACGGCCAGCTGCTGAACATCGAGATCAAGCCCAGCCCTGGGCAGGACCGCGCCACCGGCGAGGCGGTCGCAGCCGACGCCGACCGCCTGTGGCAAGGCGCGCCGGTGCCGCCCCTGCTGACGTCGTTCAAGCCCGAAGCGCTGCAGGGCGCGCAGTCCGTCGCGCCTCGGCTCCCCCGGGGCTTGCTGCTGGACAAGCCCTGGGACGGCTGGGAAGCGGTGGCACAGGCGCTGGGCTGCGTCGCACTCGTCGCCAACCAGAACCTCTGGGACGAGGCGCTCGTGGCCGTGGCGCGGGCCCGGGGATGGCGATGCCTGGCCTACACCGTGAATGACCCTGCAATGGCCGAACGCCTGCTCGCGCTCGGCCTCGACGGCCTGATCAGCGACCGCATCGACAGCTTCGATCCACGCGGCTGAACCGCCACCGTTTCCGAAAAAAACCGGCACTCGCCGCGCGGCCTCTTCGCTCGCGCTTTTCGGCGGCCGAGAGTTCCGATATAGTAAATCGATTACGCAATGTTGAATTCGATTCCAGGAGACCCCATGGCCGCCGTCCTGTCCGCCGCGCAAGCCAGCGCCCTGCCCGCCCCGCCGCCCATCCAGCAGCTGCACCACTACGCCTAC
>DAIMZU010000219.1:0-5414 GCA_036733845.1 Ramlibacter sp. | reverse complement strand
GTACAGGGGCTGCGCTTCGACCTGGACCGGGCATCCATGATCCTGCGCGTGGATGCACCGGCGGGCGCGTTCACCGAGTCCGAGATCAACACCCGCCGGGATCCCCGGCGGCCGGAGCCTCTGAACCAGACCGCCGTGATGCTTAACTACGATTTCGCTTGGTGGAATCGACCGGGAAGGGCGAGCTCGCGCGGCATTTTCATGGAAGCAGTCGCAGGCGGCCGCTGGGGCCACGTGGTCCATGGCTACGTCGTGAGCGACTCCCCGGGCCAGCGGTCGGCCCAACGGCTGGATACCTTTTGGCGCCTGGACCGGCCGGAGCGGATGGACTCCATCACGCTAGGTGACACGATCACCAGCACCGGCGGCTGGAGCCGGCCGGTCCGCTTCGCGGGACTGCGGTGGGGCCGCAACTTCCACCTGCAGCACGGCTTCGTGACACAACCGATGCTGACCCTTTCTGGCGAAACCGCGTTGCCATCGACGGTGGACGTGCTGGTCAACAACGCGCGCCGATGGAGTGTTCCCGTCGAGCCGGGACCCTTCAGCATCCGGGACGTGGTGCCCTTGAGCGGCGCGGGGCGGATCAATCTGGTGGTACGTGACATTCTTGGGCGTGAGAGCGTCACCACCGTAGACACCTACTCCTCAACCCGGCTGCTCAAGCCGGGGCTCATCGATTATTCCTTCGAAGTGGGTGCGATCCGGGAGTGGTCTGGCACGCAGACCCGCTACGGCGATGGTTTCGCCGCCTTGAGTTGGCGGGCGGGGCTGGACCGCGACCTGACCCTGGAAGCCCGAGGGGAGCTGCAGGCGGACCGTCAGGCAGCGGGCGTGGACCTGGCGGCCGTCGTCGCCGGCGCACTCACCAGCCGAGCGGCTCTCGCCGCGTCCCGCGGCAACGTGCAAGGTACCGGGGGCCAGGGCGCATTCGCCGCGCTGGGGGTCGAGCGCCAGGCTACAGCGGGAAGCTTTTCGGTACAGTGGCAGCGGGCGAGCGCGGGCTTCGCGCCGATGGGCGAAGTCGCTTCGGCGACCGCGCCGGCGCAGCGCCTGCGCCAGCAGGTCTTCGGGTCCGTCTCCTTTCGGCCCGCCCCGCCCTGGGGCGTGAGCCTCGCCGCCGCCTACCAGGTGCGCGGGAATGGCGAGCGCTCGGGCGTGGCCACGCTCACCCTCTTTGGCCCGGCTGGCCCCGGCTTCCTGCTGCTGTCCCTGACTCGGCCGCTGGGCAACGGCGGGGTCACTTCCGGCGGGGAGGGCGGCAACCAGGTGCTTCTGTCGCTGAGCGTGCCACTGGGGAACAAGGTATACGCCAGCGGCAGTGCGGATTTCCGCGCCCACCACGCCACCCGCGTGCGTGCCGGCGCCAGCCATCCGGCGCCCGAAGGCCCAGGCTTCGGCTGGCAGGTGGAGGCATCCGACGACCCGCAGCACGCCGCCCGGGGAACCCTGCACATGAACGCGGAACGCATCAAAACCTCGGTGGACCTCGCCACCGACTCCCGCAGCGAGGTCAGCGCGCGGCTGGGCCTGCGCGGAACGTTGGGCTGGCTGAATGGCACCGTCTTCGCGGCCCGGCCCGTCGGCGCCGGCAGCGTGGTCCTGGTCGAGGTACCGGACGTGCCGGGGGTGATCGTCCGCCGCTCGAATCAGCCGGTGGCGACGACCAACGCCGCCGGCCGGGCCGTGATCACCGGCGTCACCCCCTGGTTTCCCACCCGCATCGAACTCGACCCGGTCGACCTGCCATTGGACCTGGAGATCCGCGAGGTCTCGCGCGAGGTGCTGCCCTACGCGCGCAGCGGCATGGTGCTGCGCTTCGACGTGCGCCGCACGCGCCAGGCGCTGCTGGTGCTGCACCGGGCGCCGGGCGTGGCGGTGCCCGAGGGAGCCGAGGTGATCCTGCGCCCGCAGGATATCGCCACGCAGGTCGGGCTGCGCGGGGAGGCCTGGCTGACCGACCTGCAGGAGCGCGACCAGCGGGTGGAGGTGCGCTGGTCGACCAGCCGCTGCGAGCTGACCCTGCCCCCCCTGGACCCGCAGGACCTGGTGCCCACGCTGGGGCCGCTGGCATGCAACAGCCCCTGAGGACCACCATGTCCACGCAAACCCACACGCTGATCTTCGCCTTGTTGCCGGTCCTCGGCAGCGCCCTGCCGGCGCATGCGGGCACCTGCGAGCTCTCGATCGGCTCGATGTCCTTCGGCACGCTGACCACGGTGCACGGCCGCAGCGGCAGCACGCCGACCGCCAGTTCGGACAGCCGGATCACGCTGAGCTGCACCCAAATCGCGCGAGGGGGCCCCTATCGGATCATTCTTACGCCTCCGGGCGACGCCGGCTCCCCGGTGCAGAGGCTGACGCCGGTAAGCGGCGGCGCGCCGATGGGCGTCGTGCTGCAGCTGGCGGGCGGCGAAGCCGGAATGCTGGAGATCACCGGCCACCTGCCGCCCGGACACAGCCGGCACGAGCACGTGGTGATCGGCCGCGTCCCAGCCGGCCAGAGCCACCTGCGGGCGGGTGCCTACCGGGCGGCGTGGAGCGTCCGCCTGGAGTACACGCCCTGAGGCGCCCGCTCACACCTCGCTGAAACGCACCCGCGGCGCCACCGCGCACATCAGCTCATACCCCAGCGTGCCGGCCGCCCGCGCGACCTCGTCGATGGGCAGCACCATGCCGCCTGCGGAGCATCCCCAGAGCGTGACCTCCGATCCGGGCGCCGCCTCGGGAACGGGCGACAGGTCCACCGCGAGCATGTCCATGCTGACCCGGCCCAGGGTGCGGGTGCGCACGCCATCCACCAGCACCGGCGTGCCGGTTGCGCAGTGGCGCGGATAGCCATCGGCGTAGCCGCAGGCGACGATGCCCACGCGGATCGGCCCATCGGCGGTGAAGGTGGAGCCGTAGCCGACGGTGTCGCCCTGCACGAGCTGCTGCACCGCGATGATGCGGCTGGCCACGGTCAGGGTGGGCCGAAGGCCCCAATCGGCAATGTCGTGCTGCGGAAAGTCGGGCGAGCTGCCGTACACCGCGATACCCGGTCGGATCCAGTCGGCGCGCACCGCTGGATCGTGTCCCGCGCGCAGCACCGCGGCGCTGTTGGCGAGGCTGCGCTCGCCCGGCAGGTCGCGCGTGGCTTCCTGGAAAATCGCCAGCGGCCGCTCGATGCCGCCCGGGGCATCGGCGTCGCTGAAGTGCGTCATCAGGGAGATTTCGTCGACCTGGGGCAGCGCGTCCAGGCGCGCCCATGCCGCGCGGAAGCGGTGCGGCGGAAAGCCCAGCCGGTTCATGCCCGCATTGAGCTTGAGGAACACCCGGTGAGGCACATGCGTCTTGTGCATGGCCAGCATGTCGATCTGCTCCTGGCAGTGGACCACGTGCCACAGGGACAGGCGCGAGCACAGTTCCAGGTCGCGCGGCTCGAACGCTCCTTCGAGCAGCAGGATGGGCCCGCGCCAGCCGAGGGCGCGCACCCGCTCGGCTTCGGCCAGGTCGAGCAGCGCGAAGCCGTCGGCGCCGCGCAGCGCGTCGTACACCCGCTCGATGCCATGCCCATAGGCGTTCGCCTTGAGGATGGCCCACGCCCGGGCGTCCGGCGCGGCGGCGCGCAGGCGCGCGAGGTTGTGGCGCAGGGCCTCGGGATGGACAGTGGCGTGGATCGGACGGGGCATGCGCGGCTCAGGCACCAGCGGGACAGTCGGGCAATTGTGGCAGGAGGCGCGTGATATAACCGGCCGCGACGTTCCAGGAGACAAGCGCCACACCGGGACCACGCCGGCCCCTGCCGCCGGCGAGCCGACGGCCAAGAACATGAAGCGCGGCTTCTATACCATCATGTCGGCGCAGTTCTTCTCGTCGCTGGCAGACAACGCCCTGTTCGTAACGGCGGTCGAGTTGCTGCGCATCAGCGGCTCGGGCGAGTGGCAGCGCGCCGCGCTGGTGCCCATGTTCGCGCTGTTCTACGTCATCCTGGCACCGTTCGTGGGCGCGTTCGCAGACGCACTGCCCAAGGGACGGGTCATGTTCATCAGCAACGCGATCAAGGTCGTCGGCTGCCTCCTGATGCTGTTCGGTGCGCATCCGTTGCTGGCCTTTGCCGTCGTCGGGCTGGGAGCGGCGGCTTACTCGCCGGCAAAGTACGGCATCCTGACCGAACTGCTGCCGCCATCGCAGCTGGTCAAGGCCAACGGCTGGATCGAGGGGCTGACCATCGCCTCGATCATTCTCGGGATCCTGCTCGGCGGCACGCTGGTGAGCCAGGCCGTATCGCAGTACGTGCTGAGTCTGGATCTTCCGGGCGTAGGCACGTGGATCGACACCGCGCCCGAGGCGGCCATCACGCTGCTGATCCTCGTCTATGCGGTGGCCGCGTGGTTCAACACCCGCATCCCGCATACCGGCGTCGAGATGCGCCCGCTGCCCCGGAACACCCTGGAACTGGTGCCGGACTTCTGGACCTGCAACAACCGCCTGTGGCGCGACAAGCTGGGCCAGATCTCGCTGGCCACGACCACGCTGTTCTGGGGCGTCTCGGGCAACCTGCGCTACATCATCCTGGCCTGGAGCGCTGCCGCGCTGGGCTACGGCACCACCCAGGCCTCGGCGCTGACCGGGGTGGTGGCGCTGGGCACGGCGGTGGGTGCGGTGGCGGCGTCGATGCGGATGCGGCTGGACATGGCCACCAGCGTGATGCCCCTGGGCATCGCCATGGGCGTGCTGGTGATCCTGATGAACTTCATAGACAACGTGTGGGTGGCGGCGCCTTTCCTGATCCTGCTGGGGGCGCTCGGCGGCTTCCTTGTCGTGCCCATGAACGCGCTGCTGCAGCACCGCGGGCACAACCTGATGGGTGCGGGTCGGTCCATCGCGGTGCAGAACTTCAACGAGCAGGCCTGCATCCTGGCGCTGGGCGCGCTGTACAGCCTGTTCACCGGCATCGGGCTCTCGGCCTTCGGCGCCATCACCGGTTTCGGGCTGATCGTGGCGATCGCCATGTGGATCATCCAGCGCTGGCACGCGCGGAACCTGGTGGTTTACCGGGACCAGGTCGAGCACCTGCTGGAAGTGGCGCGGCACGACAAGGTCCATGGCTGAAGGGCGCGGGGCCCTCACCCTTGCGGCCCTGGCCCTGGTGTTCAACGCCTTCGTCTGGGGCGTGTCCTGGTGGCCCTTCCGGGCGCTGCATGCGCAGGGGCTGCACCCGCTGTGGGCCACCACCGGGGTGTACCTGCTGGCGCTGGCCTGCCTGCTGGCGCTGCGGGGCGGGTCCCTCGGTGGTGACTGGCGCTCGGCCGGTCTGTGGATGCTCGCGGCGGCCTCGGGCTTCACCAATGTGGGCTTCAACTGGGCCGTCACGGTCGGCGACGTGGTGCGGGTCGTGCTGCTGTTCTACCTGATGCCGGCGTGGTCGGTGC
>DAIMZU010000218.1:0-5431 GCA_036733845.1 Ramlibacter sp. | reverse complement strand
ACGCCGCCAACGACACCTATGGCGACATGATCGAAATGGGTATCCTGGACCCGACCAAGGTGACCCGCACCGCGCTGCAGAACGCCGCATCGGTCGCGTCGCTGATGCTGACCACCGAAGCGATGGTCGCTGAAGCGCCGAAGGACGAGGCACCTGCCGGCGGCGGCATGCCGGGTGGCATGGGCGGCATGGGCGGTATGGATATGTAATTCGTTCACCGGAGAAACGCTGCGCGTTTCTCCGGTGGGTGGTTACAGTCAGATGAGAAAGGCCGGGGGGAACCCCGGCCTTTCTCATTGGGGGACTTGGCTGCATGTTATTTCGCCAAGCCCTGGGAGGTGCTGGGAGCACCTCTTCTTCCCCCTCCTGCTCACGCTCTCCCTCTTTCCCCCTCTCCCTCCGGGAGAGGGCTGGGGTAAAGGTGTTCGCGTGCCCGGGTGCCTATTGGGCGGGGCGCCAGTAGGCGTAGGTCCATGCGGGCTCGAAGCCGTGGCGCTTGTAGAGCCGCAAGGCCGCCGCGTTGGTCTCCTCCACCTGCAGGAACCAGCGGGTGATGCCGCGCTCACGCGCTACTTCAGCCAGCCTCGCGAGGATGGCCGAAGCGTGCCCCTGGTGGCGGAACGCGGATGCCGTGCGCATGCCATGGATGCCGCACCATCCATGGCTCAGGCAGGCGAATCCGACCGCGGCGACGCGATCGGCTGCGTCCACGGACGCGAAGATCGAATGGGCTCCGCGGCGCAGGATGGCGAGGCGGCTCGAAGCGTCCACCGGGTCGCCGTCTTCTCCGAGGAACGTGTCCTCCCATCGTGCATCCGGCGTGTCTGAAACCCGCACGTGAATCGTGTCCGCACCACCGCGGGCGGGAAGCTGCGCGACCTGCACGGACGTGGGTGTGGACCGGACGTACGCCCGGTCCGTCAACTCACTGCGGAATGCGTCGAAGGCCGGGTGCTCCGGGATGCGAAGGATGGGGGGCAGGCCAGCTCCGGCATAGCGCCTCTCGATCTCGTCAAGAGTGCCTGGCACCGGCGGCGCATGGCGCAACGGGACTGCGCTGTGGCAGCGGCCCACCGTGCCATCGTCGTAGGCCAGCAGCCATTCACCGAAGGTTTCCTGCCGCTGCGGTGGCACGGCGGCCAGGGTGGCGCGTTCGATGCCTTCGGCGTCCTGGCTGTCGATCACGGCGGTGGTGCCCGCTCAGGCACGCAGGGGCTGCTCGATGTCGAAGCGGTTGGGCGCTTCCTCGCTGGGCTGGACGTACCAGTACAGGACGACCACCCAGCCGACCAGGGGGATCAGGCTGACCAGCTGCCACCATCCGCTGCGTCCGATGTCATGCAGGCGACGGGCGGAGACGGCCAGTCCCGGCAGCAGGAGGGCCAGCGTGACGATCCCGTTGCCGAACTCGCCGAAGAGGAACGAGGCGGCCAGCGTGGCGAGCACGGCGAAAAGCATGAACCACCAGAACTCGGGACGGCGGGCGCGGCCCCGGAACAGCGCGTAGTTGCGCAGGCAGGTCTGTACGGCTTCGATGAAGTTCAAAGGGATCCTCCGGCAGCGCCATGATAGACCCTGCCGCGCGCACCTCAGCCGCCACGCAGCCGACGCAGCAGTCCCGCCGTTGCCGCGTCGAGGCCGGCGGTGTCTCCGGTGGCCAGGCGCGGGGCGATGTCCTTGGCCAGTACCTTGCCCAGCTCCACGCCCCACTGGTCGAAGCTGTTGATGCCCCACAGCGCGCCACTGCAGAACACCCGATGCTCCTGCAGGGCGATGAGCGCGCCCAGGCTGGCGGGGTCGAGCCTGTCCAGCAGCAGGAAGGTGCTCGGGCGGTTGCCGGGGAAGTGCCGGTGGCCGCCGGCATCGACCTGCCCCTGCATGAGCGCCTGCGCCTGCGCCAGCGCGTTGGCCAGCAACTGCTCGTGGTGTCCTGCCAGCGTGTGCGCAGGCTCGCGCACGGCGACGAACTCGACGGGCACGGTGTCGGTGCCCTGGTGAAGCTGCTGGAAATAGGCGTGCTGGCCATTGGTGCCAGGCTCACCCCAGAGCACCGGCGCCGTCTGGAAAGGCAGCGTCTCGCCCGCACGGTCGACCCGCTTGCCATTGCTCTCCATTTCAAGCTGCTGCAGGTAGGCGGGCAGGCGGCGCAACTGGCTGTGGTACGGGGCGATGCTGCGGCTGGTGAACCCGTGGAAGTTTCGGTACCAGAGGTCGAGCAGGGCCAGCCGCACCGGCAGGTTGCGCGCGAGCGGCGCAGTGGCAAAGTGCGCGTCCATCGCATGCGCGCCCGCCAGCAGCGCGCGGAAGCCCTGCGCGCCGATGGCGATGGCCACGGGCAGGCCGATGGCCGACCACAGCGAGTAGCGGCCGCCCACCCAGTCCCAGAACCCGAAGGTGGTCTCGATGCCGAATTCGGCCGCGGCGGCGACGTTGGTGGTCAGCGCGGCGAAGTGCCGGGCGATGTCACCACCTCCCGAAGCGAGGAACCACTCACGCGCCGAGCGTGCATTGGTCATGGTCTCGACGGTGGTGAAGGTCTTGGAGGCGACCAGGAACAGCGTGCGCGCGGGGTCCAGCCGCGCGAGCAGCGCAGCCAGCTCATGCCCGTCCACGTTGGAGACGAAATGCAGCCGGCGGCCCGGTGCGCTGAAGTTCTCCAGTGCCAGCGTGGCCATCTGGGGACCCAGGTCGCTGCCGCCGATGCCGATGTTGACCACGTCGGTGACCTGCGCGTCGGCGCGGACCTGCTCGGCGTAGGTCAGCATTGCGTCGAGCACCGGGTGGACCTGCGCGAGCGCCGGTGCCAGCGCGGGCAGTTCCGGCGGGCTCCAGCCAGGGTCACGGGTGGGGTAGCGCAGCAGCCAGTGCATCACCTGCCGGCCTTCGGTCAGGTTGACCGGCTCGCCTGCGAACATGGCGTCGCGCTGCGCCGGCAGCCCGCACTCGGCAGCAAGCTCGAGCAGCAGGGCCTCGGCCTCCCGGTCGACGAGGTTGCGCGAGAGGTCGGCGAACACATGGGGCGCCTCCTGGCTGAAAGCCTCGAAGCGCTGCTGATCAAGCGCGAAGGCCTGGCGCAGGTCGAAGCCGGCGCCGGTGCGCGCGTGCAGCCTGGCGAGGGCCTGCCAGGCCGGCGTGCGGTCGCACCGTGGATAGGCGGCGGGGTCGAAGGGCATGCGCTCGCCCCCGCCTCAGGCCGCCTGCATCAGCTTCTCGAGCTTCACCGCATCGGCGACGAAGGCACGGATTCCTTCGGCCAGCTTGTCGGTGGCCATCGCGTCCTCGTTGAGCGCGAAGCGGAAGCCCGGCTCGTCGTAGCTGATGCGTTGCAGGTCGAAGTCGCGCGCGGCCTGCGGGTCGAGCGCCCGCGTGACGGGCTCGCGCGAGGCGGCGAGCTCGGCCAGCAGGTCGGGGCTGATCGTGAGCAGGTCGCAACCAGCGAGCGCGAGGATCTGTCCCGTGTTGCGGAAGCTCGCGCCCATCACCTCGGTGGCGATGCCAAAGCGCTTGAAGTATTCGTAGATCTGGCGCACCGAACGCACGCCGGGGTCGGCATGGCCGGCGTTGGCCGCTTCGTCCCAGGCGGCGCCGGCGGACTTCTTGTACCAGTCGTAGATGCGGCCGACGAAGGGCGAGATCAGCTGGACCTTGGCGTCCGCGCAGGCCACGGCCTGGCAGAAGGAGAACAGCAGCGTGAGGTTGGTGCGGATGCCACGCTGCTCGAGCTGGCGCGCCGCCTGGATGCCCTCCCAGGTCGCGGCGATCTTGATGAGGATGCGCGAGGTCGGCACGCCCTCGGCCTGGTAGAGCTCGACCAGGCGCTCGGCGCGGGCCACCGTGGCCGCCGTGTCGAAGCTCAGCCGCGCATCGACCTCGGTCGAGACGCGACCGGGAATGATGCCGAGGATCTCGGTGCCGAAGCGCACCAGCAGGCGGTCCATCACCTCGTCCAGCGGACGGCCGCGGAACCGGCCCACGGTCTCGGTGAGCAACGGAGCGTAGTCGGCCTTCTGGACGGCCTTGAGGATCAGCGAAGGATTGGTGGTCGCGTCCTGGGGCTGGAACTGGGCGAGCTGGCGGAAATCGCCGGTGTCGGCCACCACTGTCGTGAACTGCTTGAGCGCATCGAGTTGGTTCATCGAATCATTATCGGCGCAGTTCCGCGTACAGTGTCCTCACTCCCGCACGCGACGCACCCCATGAGCTTTGACCTCGTCCTCTTCGGCGGCACCGGTGACCTGGCCTGGCGCAAGCTGCTGCCTGGCCTGTTCCAGGCCTACCGTCACGGCAGCCTGCCGGCCGACGGCCGCATCATCGGCGTGGGCCGCGACGACCTCAGCGATACGCAGTACCGCGAGCTGATCCGCCAGCGTTTCGAGAACGTCGACCTGCACAAGCGGCCAGGTGCCGAAGAGTTCGAACGCTTTGCGGCCCTGCTCCACTACCTGCGCATGGACCTGTCCAAACCGCAGGATTACGGCCGGCTGGCCGAGCGGCTGCGCAAGCGCCAGGCGGACACCATCGTCATGTACCTGGCCACCGCCCCGAGCCTGTTCACCCAGGTGTGCGAGCAGCTGGGGGCGATCGGTCTCAACACCCCGAACACCCGCCTGGTGCTGGAGAAGCCGCTCGGGCACGACCTGCAGTCCAACCGCGCCATCAACGCGGCGGTCCGGAAGGTGCTTTCAGAAAACCAGATCTTCCGCATCGACCACTACCTGGGCAAGCCTTCGGTGCAGAACCTGTTCGCGCTGCGCTTCGGCAATGCGCTGTTCGAGCCGTTGTGGCGCCGCGAGACCATCGCCAACATCCAGATCACGATCGCCGAGGACATTGGCGTCGAAAAGCGCGGCGCCTTCTACGACAGCACCGGCGCCCTGCGCGACATGGTCCAGAACCACGCCCTTCAACTCGTGTGCGCCCTGGCCATGGAGCCACCGATCGCCGCGCATGCGGATGCCATCCGCGACGAGAAGCTCAAGGTGCTGCGATCGCTCAAGCGCTGGAGCGTGGAGTCGCTCGGCCAGCACGCCGTGCGCGGCCAGTACACGTCCGGCCGCGTCGGCGGCGTGCAGGTACCGGGCTACCGCGAGGAAGCCGGCGTGCCCGCGGACAGCTACACCGAGACCTTCGTCGCGCTGCGCACCGAGGTGTCCAACTGGCGCTGGGCCGGGGTGCCTTTCTACATTCGCACCGGCAAGCGCCTGGCCGCGCGCGACGCGCACATCGAGGTGAACTTCCGTCCGGTGCCGCACGCCATCTTCGGCACCCCCATGGGCGCGGCCAACAAGCTGGTGATCGACCTCCAGCCCCGTGACGGGCTGGAACTTCACCTGCTGGCCCAGGCGCAGAACAGCCGCCAGGCGGCGCGCAGCGCAGTGCCCATGCTCTCACCGGTTCACCTCAACCTCGACTTCACTGAACGCTTCGGCCC
>DAIMZU010000217.1:0-5447 GCA_036733845.1 Ramlibacter sp. | reverse complement strand
GTGCTATGGCGGGGCACCGACGGCGAGATCCTGGTGGTGGGGCCCCAGGTGCGCGACCTGTTCGGCTACTCGCCGCAGGAGGTGGTTGGCCGGCGCATGGAAACACTCTTCGGCGCGCATAGCATCGATGGCGAAGCTCTCTCGAAGGAGCTCGCCGAGCACGGCAGCGTGAGCAACCACCACCTGCGGTTCATCCGGTCCGACGGCGGTCAGTTCCATGCACGGGTGTCGGCCCGCAAGCTGCGCTACGAAGACAGCACCTGCTTCATCGCCGGCGTGGCCGACGTGACCGACCTGTACGAGGCCCAGGAGGCGGTCGCCGCCACCAGTGCCGCGAAGTCGCGGTTCCTGAGCAACATGAGCCATGCCATGCGCACGCCGCTGACCGACACCATCGGCTATGCGGAACTGCTGCTGGAGTCGCACCCCGGCAGCGCGGCCGAGGCCGAGCGCATCCGCGTTGCGGGACACCACCTGCTCACCATGATCGACACCGTCCTCGACTTCTCGCGCCTGGACGCCGGGGAACTGGACGTGCTGCGCGAACCCGTGCCGCTGGCGCCGCTGGTCGAGGAGGTGCGCACCATGGCCCGGCCGCTGATCGCGCGGCAGGGCAACTGGCTCACCCTGCCCGAAGTCCCGGACGTGGTCGTCCAGGCGGACCGCACCCGGCTCAAGCAGGTGCTGATGGTGTTGCTGGGCAACGCCGCCAAGTTCAGCGGCAGGCAGGAGATCGCCCTGTTCATCCGCGCGCAGGATGGCTGGATCGACCTCCAGGTGCGCGACCACGGGCCGGGAATGGACCCGCATGCGCTGGAGCGCGCCTTCCAGCCCTTCGGCGCCGCTGGCGGGCGCATCCCTCCGGCCGGCGGCACGGGCCTGAGCCTGGCGCTGGCACGCGGCCTGTGCACGGCCATGGGGGGCGAGCTGCTGGTGCAGTCCGAACCC
Source organism: Ramlibacter sp. (assembly GCA_036733845.1). Classification (GTDB taxonomy): domain Bacteria; phylum Pseudomonadota; class Gammaproteobacteria; order Burkholderiales; family Burkholderiaceae_C; genus Ramlibacter. The sequence continues at coordinate 4,499 of DAIMZU010000217.1, read as the reverse complement.
GGCCAGGGCTCGCGCTTCACGGTGCGGCTGCCGCTGGCCACCGAACCGGCGGGAGGCGTGGCATGACACGCATCCTCCTCGTCGAAGACAACGAACTCAATCGCGACATGCTCACCCGCAGGCTGCAGCGGCGCGGCTACGAGGTCGCGGTCGCGATCAACGGCCTCGAGGCGCTGCAGCGCGTGCGGGACAGGCCCGAACTGGTCCTCATGGACATGAGCCTGCCCGAGATGGACGGCTGGGAGGCCACGCGCCGGATCAAGGCCGACGCGGCGACCCGGGCCATCCCGGTCATCGCGCTCACCGCCCACGCCATGTCGGGCGACCGCGAGAAGGCCCTGGAGGCCGGCTGCGACGACTTCGACACCAAGCCCGTGGACCTGGAGCGCCTGGTCGGCAAGATGCAGGCGCTACTTGCGCGGGGCGCTGCATGAGGTCCGGCGGCCAGCCTGCGACCGAGGCCTGGCTGCGCCTGCGCTGCGAGGCCACGCCGGATCACCTCGAAGGATTGATGCGCCAGGTCGATGAAGCGCTGGATCGGGCCGGCGTGCATGGCGATGACGCGCACGACCTGCGACTCGTCGTCGAGGAGGCCTGCGTCAACGTGATGCGGCATGCCTGGACGGACCTGCAGGGCCGGCCCGAGCTGTCGCTGGAGATCGGTCCGGCGCAGCTGGGCACGGCGGCGGCCCTGCGCGTCGAGCTGAGCGACCACGGCCGCCCCTTCAATCCACTGGCCGCCGCCGCCCCCGACCTGCTGATGGACGCCCAGGACCGCCCGATCGGCGGGCTGGGCATCCACCTGATTCGCAGCCTGACCGACGAGCAGCACTACAGCCGCGACGACGTCCATGGCAACCGCCTGGTCCTGCTCAAGCGGCTCGCCCGCAAGCCGGCCGGCTGAATTCTTCCTGCATCGATCCCAAGGAGCACACAGTGGACATCACCCTCTCGAACGACGGCCCGGTCACCGTCGTCGCCATCCGGGGCAGCGTCGACAGCCTCACGGCCGACCAGCTGACCCAGTCCTTCGACACGCAGGTACAGAGCGGCCGGGTGCGCCTGGTGGCGGATTTCTCCAGTGTGAACTACACCAGCAGCGCGGGTCTGCGCTCCCTGCTGGCCGCGGTCAAGGACAGCCGGCAGAAAGGCGGCGACCTGCGCATCGCCGCGGTCCAGCCCCAGGTCCAGCGCGTGCTCAGCCTGTCCGGCTTCACGAGCATCATCCGCGTGTTCGACGACGTGCCGGCGGCGGTGAGCAGCTTCGGCGCCACCGCCTGACGGGCCCGCCACCATGGCCATCCCCTCGTCCGCGGCCAGCGCCGCATCCGCACCGAGCGTCTCGCTCGTCATCGGCTCCGGCAGCGTCAAGTGCGCGGCCGCCATCGGCGTCGTCAAGGCCCTGGCCGAAGGCGGCATCGCGGTCGAACGCGTCGTCGGCTGCAGCGCAGGCGCCATCTTCGCCACCGTGGTCGCCCTGGGTTACTCGGCCGAGGAGGCCCGCGAGGCCACCGTGCGGCTGTGGACCAGCGAGCTGACCTCGCGCCGCAACACGCGCGCGATGCTGTCCGCCCTCGCGCCCCGCCTGTTCGGCTTCAAGGCCGAGAAGTTCGGCCTGCGCGACGACGGCCTCATTCGCAAGCGGCTGGACGAAGCCTTCGGCGACCGGCTCATCGAGGATGCGTCCATCCCGCTGCACATCGTGGCGACCGACTTCTCCAACGGTGAACTGGTCGACCTGAACAGCGGCCGCATCACAGACGCCATCCGCGCCAGCGTCGCCCTGCCGTTTGCCTTCCCGCCCGTGCGGCTCGGAGGGCGGTTGCTGGTGGACGGCTACCTGGCCGATCCCCTGCCCGTGAGCGTGGCGATCAAGCACGGAGCCCGCGTCATCGTGGCCGTGGGCTTCGAGAGTCCTTACCAGGAAGAGGTGCGCAGCGCCGGGCGATTCGCGTTCCAGCTCAGTGCGATCATGTCGAACAACCTGCTCAAGTCACGCTTTTCCTTCCACAGCGTCTCGCACCACTCGGAGGTGATCGCCATCATCCCCGAGTTCGAGCAGCGGGTGCGGCTGTTCGACACCGCCAAGGTGCCCTACATCATCGAGGAAGGCGAGCGTGCGGCGCACGAGCAACTGCCCTACCTGCGCGAACTCCTCGCCGCCGACGCCCTGCGGCCGCGGGCCAGCGAACTGGGGGCCGCTGCTTGACGTCGCTTCCGGTGCCCGCGCGCCACAAGGTGGCCGTGGCGATCGGCTCGGGCGCGCTGCGGTGTGCCGCAGCCTATGGCGTCGTCGACGTGCTGCTGCGCGAGGGCATCCCGGTGGACATGGTGGTGGCCTGCAGCGGCGGCGCGTTCTGCGGCGTGTGGCTGGCAGACGGTGCACCCGGTGACGGCGAAACCGAATCCCGCCGCTTCGCGCGCGGCTGGGAAGGCAGCTTCGACAGCCCTTCGTGGCGCAGCATCGCCAAGGCACTGTTCCCGCGCGCCTTCGGCTACGACCCGGCGCTCGGGCTGGTGGACGACGCGCGCATCAACCGCGCTGTTCGCGACTACGTTGGCGAGCGCCGTTTCGAGGACCTGAAGCTGCCGTTGCACCTGGTCGCCACCGATTTCGACACGGGCGAGCAGGTGGTTCTCTCGCGCGGGCGGCTGTTCGACGCGATCCGCGCGAGCATCGCCATTCCGATGGTGCTGCCGCCCTGGAGCATCGACGGTCGCCGACTGGTCGATGGGGCGCTGTGCGACCCCCTGCCGGTCGACATCGCGGTGCGCGAAGGCGCCGACGTGATCATCGCCGTCGGCTTCGAGGAAAGCCTGCAGCCGCGGGGCACGATCCAGTCGGGCCTGGGCATGGTGCTTCAGCTCAAGACGGTGCTCGTCAACCACCTGTTCCGCTCGCAATACGCGTTCTACAGCTTCTCGCACCACGCGGAGGTCATCCCCGTCATGCCCGACTTCCGCACACCCATTGGCCTGCGCGACCATTCGCTGGTCCCGGAGATCGTCGAGCGCGGCCGGGAGGCGGCCGAGCGAGAGGTGCCCTACCTGCGCCGCCTGCTGCTCGACGACCCGACGAAGGTGGTCCATGCCTGACGCGCGCCACGAGCACCCGCCGGCGCGCCTGCTGGTGGTCGACGACATCGAGATGAACCGCGACCTGCTGGTGCGCCGCGCCCGCCGCCTGGGCCACGAGAGCGGGGTCGCCGAGGACGGCGTCGCAGCGCTCGAGCAGCTGCGGGCCGCCGCATGGGACCTGGTGCTGCTGGACATCACCATGCCGCGCATGGACGGCTACGAGACCCTCCGGCAGATCAAGGCGGACCCGGCGCTTTCCCATGTTCCGGTCATCATGGTCTCGGCCATCGACGAGGTCGACAGCGTGGTCCGCTGCCTCGAGATGGGCGCCGACGACTACGTCACCAAGCCCTTCAACGCGGTCATCCTGCAGGCCCGCATCGAGGCCGCGCTCGCCAAGAAGCGGCTGGCCGACCAGCGCCAGGCCGTGCTGCGCGCACTCGAGCGCGAAATGGAGATCGGCCACAGGATCCAGCGCGGCTTCCTTCCGGCGGTGCTGCCCACCGTCCCCGGCTGGAGCCTGGCCGCGCATTGCGAGCCGGCCCGCCAGGTCGGCGGCGATTTCTACGACGTGGTCCCTCTGCCCGATGGCCGGCTGGCCCTGGTCATCGCAGACATCTGCGACAAGGGCGTGGGCGCCGCACTGTACATGGCGCTGTTCCGCACGCTGCTTCGCGTGCTGCTCGTGCGCGATGCGCACGCGCGTGGGGCGGGTGAACTGCTGGTGGAGGCGACCGGAACCGTCAACGACTACATCGCGCGCGAGCACGGTCGCGACAACATGTTTGCGACCGTCTTTGCGGCCGTGCTCGACCCGGCCACGGGCAGGCTCGACTACGTCAACCTCGGCCACGATGCCCCCATGCTCCACCGCGTCGGGGCGCCCCTGCGGCGGCTCGAGCCCGGGGCGCCGGCCTGTGGCCTCATGGACGGCCTGCGCGGGGTGCCGGGCCGGGTGGACCTGTCGTCCGGCGACTGCCTGCTGATGTTCACCGACGGCGCGACGGACGCCGGCGAGCAGACCGATGCTGGCCTGTCGGAAGGAGGCACGAGCGCCTTCGGAGAAGCCCGGCTGGCTCAGTTGCTGCACGAGCATGCCGCCGCGGATGCGCCGCGACTCATCGACGCCATCGCCGCCGCGGTGCGCGCACACGCTGCTGGCCGCCCCGCGCACGACGACCTCACGCTGCTGAGCCTCAAGTACGAGGGCTCGCGCACCGGCTGACGCCCCATAGCGGGCCCCCCTGGACGACTCAGCGGCCTTGCGGTCCCTCGGCGAACTCTGCGCCTGCGCGCGCGCCAGTCCGCCAGGCCCTGAGACCACCAGAAAACGAAAAAGCCGGCTTGCGCCGGCTCTTCGTTGTATCTTGGTGCCCAGGAGAGGACTCGAACCTCCACGATGTTACTCGCTAGTACCTGAA